>NZ_JAIJZQ010000049.1:0-3060 GCF_019754195.1 Streptococcus sp. 2018037 | reverse complement strand
AATCTTTTTCAGGATGAAGCACAAACTGGTTTGCGGTGGAAACGATGTCGTTAATACTATCAAGTAAATGAGCTTTAATCTGATCTAGCATGACTTTTCCCCTTTTATTTTTAGTGTAACATAAAAAATAACCCACCACAAAATGTGATAGGTTAGTTAACTTAATGACATTGGGCAAGGATCCCAGCTTTTTTTGTTTGACCAAAAATCCCTTAGAAGCTCTGCCATTTTCACAGAAAAATGCCAGCCTTCTTAAGGGATTATACTTTATAAGATAATATCTTCTCTTTCAATGAGAACAATAGTCCACATCATGGCAAGTGTGACGATAGCCAGAGCAAGAATCAATGGCATCCAGTTTCCGAAGATTGGATAGCTATAACCGAGAAGACCTGGTCCAAATGCTGCAATGAGATAACCACCTGTCTGCACCATTCCTGATAGCTGAGCAGTAGCCTGGCTGTTGCTTGTTTTCAAAGTAAAGCTCAACATCATATAAGGGAAGAGCGCTGCATTTGAAAAACTTAAAATAATGTGAAGTGCTGACCAAAGAATGAGATTGGTCGGAATCAATGCCATCATGACCAAGCCAAGCAAGGTAACAGATGAAATAGCCAGCATTATATTTCGACGCATTTCTTTTGTCTGACGGGAAAGAACAGCTGGGATAATCATTGACATGGGAATAGCTGTCATATTGAAGAAACCAGCCATTAGACCTGCTTCTGCCTTACTAAAGCCAACTGATTGAGAAATGGTTGGCAACCAGGTAATCTCTGTATAGTAGAGAACTGATTGTAGCCCACCAAATATCAAAAAGGCAATCGCTGCTTTATTTTTCCAGATAGATGATTTCTGTTTTCCTTGGTTCTCACTTGCAAATCGATGGTTATTTTTTACATTAGGCAACCAGATTAGGAAAGCCATAAACACCAATCCTGTAATTAACAGAATAAAAAATTCCCAAGAACTAGAGGATACAATTGGAACAGCAATCATGGATGCAACTGTTGCCGCCACCCCCATGAGAGTGATATAAATCGTCGTATACAGACCAATTTTCTTTGGAAAATTAGCCGCAACCAAACTTGGTAGCAAAACATTAATAAACGCTATTGTAGCACCAACAAGCATTGTACCAATGTAAAGGGCTGGTAAGTTGAGAACTCGCATCCCTGAACCAAGCACCATGACCAGTAAGACCAGGGCCATTAGTTTTTCCATGCCAAACTTAGCTGCAAGACGCGGTGCTAAGGATGAACAGAGAGCAAACATGATGAGCGGAATAGAGGTTAAAATTCCTAATGAACTCACTTCTACTCCCAGTCCTGCTGCCACATCTGTCAAAATAGCAGGTAAAGCTGTAAAGGGGGCACGCATCACGACCCCTAGCATGACGATTCCTGCAATTATAAAGGGTGATTGTTTTTTCATTTTTCTCCTAAGTCTCCTAATGTTCGGATTTCAGCACTTTCGATTATACCATAGTTAACAAATGATAGAAAGTTATTTCCGTCTATTTTTTCTAGTTATAGTTTTTAACTATGGATTTGCCATGAAAATAACTATTTTTCAAATGATAGCTTATGAGTTAGAATAGGTTCATCACTAAAACGAAAGAAAGAGAGATACATATATGACAACTTCAAGATTCCAATTAGTCGGTTCACTTCTTCGACCAGCAAACTTAGGAGAATTTAAACGTAAAATTGAGCATCGTGACAATATCCAATACCCATTCTACGATGCCTTTGATGGCTATCAAGAAACTGAAGCTGCAACTATCGAAGCGATTGTCGCTGAACAAAAAGCAAATGGTATTGATATTGTAACAGACGGTGAGTTTTCAAAATCAATGTGGCATCTTGACTTTGTCTGGGGCTTCGATGGTATCGAGCGTTATATTGCTGAGCATGGTTATCCTTTTAAAGACCATGATGGACAAATTTTTGAAACACGTAAGGATATTGGATTGCGTATCACAGGTCCTCTTTCAGCAAAAAATCACCATTTCATTGACATTTATAAAAAAGTTAAAGAACTAGCTGGTGAAACTGATACAAAGTTAACTGTATGGGGACCTGCCCATGCCTTTACCGAGCTTGTTCTCTTCAATGGTCAAGTCGGTCCAGACCAAGTTTATAAAACACGTGAGGATTTGAAAGAAGCTTTATTGGCTGCCTATAGAGAATTTTTAGACCAGTACAAGGAAGCTGGTGGACAAATCGTTCAATTCGATGACTGCCTTTGGGAATTATTCGACCCTGCTAACCCTGTACCTTTCTTGCCACAAGACGATTCTGAAGCATTGGCTGCTTTGGCTGACGAATTTGTTGCTATCAATAATGCTGTTATTGATTACGGACATGAAATTGGCTTGACCGTCTGGACGCACAACTGCCGTGGTAACTATGAAAGCCGCTCAGCAGCTGGCGGAACTTACGAAGCTATTGCTGAAAAATTCCTGCGTGACCAAAAATACGATCGATTCTTCCTTGAGTGGGATGATGAACGTGCAGGTGATTTAAAAGCTTTGGAAAGCTTGCGTGATAAGAATGTCGAAGTCGTTCTTGGTCTACTTTCAAGTAAAACTTCTGATTTGGATGATGAAGAACGTGTTTATAAATTACTCGAAGAAGCAAGCAAGATTATTCCAAAAGAGCGTCTCTACTTGTCACATCAATGTGGATTCGCTTCATGTGATTCAGGTAATGAATTAGCCATCCCGCAACAGTGGGCAAAAATTAAACAAGGCCAAGAAATTGCAGAGAAGTTTTGGTCTTAAGCCACTTCTTGTTATTCGTGCATAAAAGCCCTGTCATCAATCAATGTCCCTAAGTTAACTCTGATCAGTTAATCTATGATATCTAATCCCAAGTATTTTTCCGATGTAATACTTGGGATTTTATGTTCGGACAACACAAAAGGAGGCTTTTTCTACCATTTGTCAAGTTCATCAAGGTATTTGACGAAAAATATTTTGTGTCTCGTAATCCAAATAAGGAAATTATTTTATTTTTGACTAAAGTTTAGTGTAAAAAGTGTATACAAAAGCAACAC
>NZ_JAIJZQ010000048.1:0-3113 GCF_019754195.1 Streptococcus sp. 2018037 | reverse complement strand
TTGGCTAAGAAATTAGCCCAAAAGAGTAGAAACAGAAAGAAAAACACAGGCAGTTCAGCTGGATTTCATCAGAAGCAGCTCAATCTGTCTGTGTTTTTTATTTACTGGCTAGTTTTTGCCCAGCCTCATTTGTCAATTATTCGCTAAGTTCTTCTGTAGAATGTGTCAACTTAATGTCAACAGTTTGTTTCTGATTATTGCGGTAATAAGTTACAGTGATTGTATCTCCAATTTGATGTTTGTAGAGAGCGCTCTGGAGATCACTCTTATTTTGAATAGCTTCTCCGTCAATCTCAGTAATGACATCAAAAGTTTCTAATTTTCCATCTGAAGGTAGTCCACTTTGTGTAGAGACAATTACAACACCGGATGTTAATTCCGTATTTGATAATCCAGCTTTTTCTAATTGACTAGTTGACAAGGTCGTCAAGTTAACCATATGAACTCCAAGAGCAGGTCGGCTAACTTGTCCAGTTTTTTCAAGCTGATTGATAATAGCTACGGCATCATTTGCAGGAATAGCAAATCCCAACCCTTCTACAGCCACGCCTGAGCTATTTGCAGAACTTGAGGTAATTTTGCTAGAGGTAATGCCTATCACTTGTCCTTGGGTATTGATTAACGGTCCGCCAGAGTTTCCAGGGTTGATAGCTGTATCAGTTTGAATGGCATTGGTTGAGATTGTTTGTCCATCTTTTGATTGTGAAGTAACTGTCCGACTTAAGCTGGAAATAATACCCTGGGTAACTGTATTGGCGTAGACGCTGCCTAGAGGACTACCAATTGCGATAGCAGTTTCTCCAACTTTAATTGTATCGGAATCAGCAAATTCAGCAACAGCAGTGACTTTATCTGCTGATATTTTTATAACAGCTATATCAGAATATGTATCGGAACCAACAAGTTCACCGCTAATTTTTTCTCCAGATGCTAAAAGGATATCAATCTTTTCTGCGTTATTAATAACATGCGTATTTGTCACAATATAGGCATATTGACCATCTTTTTTGTAGATAACACCAGATCCCTCCCCAGCAACGGCTAGTTCGTCAGATGATTCAATATTTCCAAAGATAGCACCAAGACTATTGTTGGCTGATTTTTGGTAATTAATAACAGACACAACAGCATTTTGTACTTTCTCTACAGCTTTTGTGGTGGAAGTTTCATTATTATATTGAACATTGCTGACACTAGTGATAGCAGAATTTGCTTGTTGAACCTGTGGCTGGAAGAAAGAGGCTGATAAGGCCCCGATAAGACCCCCAAAAAATCCAATTACAAATAAAATCGCAAATTTCAAATATTTTTTCATATAAGGAATCCTTTCCATTTCTTTAATTTTCCTTAAGAGTACTATTTCTTTCTTAATTATAACTTAAAGTTTTCAAAAATCAATCCACAACCTGTGGATAACTATGTGAATTATGTGAAAAACTGTAGCCATATCCTGATTTTCTAAAAATATTTTCTGTCGTATGCTTGTGGATATGTTACAATTATTTTATGAAAATAAAATTGATTACCGTTGGAAAATTGAAAGAAAAGTACCTCAAAGAAGGTATTGCAGAATATAGTAAACGATTGGGACGATTTACTAAGTTGGATATGATTGAGCTTCCTGATGAAAAAACACCAGATAAAGCCAGTCAGGCAGAGAATGAACAAATATTAAAAAAAGAAGCCGATAGAATTATGTCTAAAATTGGAGAGCGAGATTTTGTCATTGCCTTAGCGATAGAAGGGAAACAATTTCCATCGGAAGAATTTAGTCAAAAGATATCTGATATTGCAGTAAATGGGTATTCAGATATAACTTTTATCATCGGTGGTAGTTTGGGTCTCGATTCTTGTATTAAAAAAAGAGCTAATTTGTTGATGAGTTTTGGACAGTTGACACTTCCCCATCAACTAATGAAATTAGTTCTCATCGAGCAGATTTATCGAGCATTTATGATTCAGCAGGGAAGCCCATATCATAAGTAGTTTCACGTGAAACAAGGAGTGAAAATGAATCAAAAAGATTATCGTGTTTTTGAGGGATTGAGAATTGCTTGTTCATTAACGTTTATCAGTGGTTATTTAAATGCCTTTACTTTTGTGACTCAGGGTGGTCGCTTTGCTGGTGTACAATCTGGAAATGTTATTTCCCTAGCTTATTTTTTGGCTAAAGGTGACTTTGCGCAGGTAGTTAATTTTTCCATTCCCATTTTATTTTTTGTATTCGGACAATTTTTTACCTACTTAGCAAGAAGGTATTTTGAAAAACAAACATGGTCTTGGCACTTTGGTAGTAGTGTAATGATGTTAGTTCTTATTTTACTAACTATCATTTTCTCACCTATTATGCCTGCGTCTTTTACAATTGCTAGTCTAGCCTTCGTAGCCTCTATTCAAGTAGAAACATTTAGAAGGTTACGAGGTGCTCCTTATGCCAATGTGATGATGACAGGGAATGTAAAAAATGCTGCTTATCTCTGGTTCAAAGGAGTTATTGAAAAAGATTTAGAACTTAGAAAAACAGGTAGAAACATTTTATTGACCATTATAGGGTTTATGCTAGGTGTTATCATATCTACTCACCTATCCTTCCAATTTGAAGAATATGCCCTTATTGGTCTTATTTTACCAGTTTTATATATTAATTATGAATTATGGCAAGAAAAAAGACCTACTCGAGGTAGGTCTAAATGATTCCAGCAGGATTCGAACCTGCGACCGTTCGCTTAGAAGGCGAATGCTCTATCCAGCTGAGCTATGGAACCTTAACCATTTTATTTTACATTAAACAAAGCACTCTGTCAATACGGTAAATTCTCAAAGTAAGTTCTGTTTTTGCCTAAAGCTGCAGATTCAAGGAATTTTTAGGGTTGAAAATGTTGAAAAAAAGAGTACACTAAAGTTACTGGCTCTGAGACGTCTCAAAGTAAGTTCTAGCTATCTGGAATTTTGGCTGGGACAAGTTCCTTTCTATTTTTGATAAATTTTTATGATAAAAACTAGCGATTATTTATCCAATAATCGAGGTGATTGGATGACGTTCTCAGGGTCAATTTTAGAGATACCCAAAAGTGTTGCCAATTCTTCACCGTAGGTAAATGTAAAGAGTTCAT
>NZ_JAIJZQ010000047.1:0-3817 GCF_019754195.1 Streptococcus sp. 2018037 | reverse complement strand
TTTCCGACATCTGGACATTTAGCTTCTTGGGCTGGACTCTGTCCAGGTAATAATGAGAGTGCTGGTAAGAAACGAAGTACCAAGATTCGGCATGGTAATTCTTATTTGAAGAAATGTTTATGCCAAGTCGCTTTCGCTGTCAAAAAACAAAAAGGAAGTCCTCTAGCAGCCCGATTTTATCAGATTCAAAGTCGGCGTGGTTCACAAAAAGTAACAATTGCCCTCGCACATCAATTATTAAAAATAGCCTATATCCTTTTAAAAGAGCAGATAACGTATCTTGAATTTTTAGCACAGAAAAAGACTACTAGGGACGAGCTAGTAGCCTAACATAAAAAATTTTTCGCTTTGATTATATCATAGGGAGGGAGTTTTTGCATTCTTTTGAGTTTTCGTATAAGAACTCGACTGGTCTAAAAAAGAGTTCGTCAACAAGTCTTTATTTCTAGTTGTTGAGCTGAAACAGTCTATCCCCAGACTGTTTCACTCCCACCCCCGCATAGCTCCAAAGGTTCGGGGAACCTTTGGAGGTTGGAGATGAAGCGAACTTTGTTCGCAACAGTCGTAATGGTCAGATTTGGAGTGTGAAACACGAACAAATCTGCCAATCAACTACTGCGCTGAGATGTTTACACGAACTCTGAGAAGCGTGGCTGGACTTTTTGCCCAGCCTCGTTTAAAAGACGAACCAATTTCTATTTGTACGGAAGTTGGCTTGTCTTTTTTTTATAAATAGGGTATAATTAAGAAAACGTTTACAAAGGTAGAGCGAAACCTTTCTGAATGATTACATTAATATATCCAGGAGAAGCCTTATGATTAATTTACAAAATTTTGTTCAGTCTATGTATGCTAAACGCATTGAAGATTGTACAGACCAAGAACTCTATTACGCCTTGCTTGCTTTTACAAAACAGCAGAGTGAAGCTAAGTATACAAATGACCAAAAGAAAAAGGTCTACTATATTTCAGCAGAGTTCTTAATTGGTAAGCTCTTGTCTAATAATTTAATCAACCTTGGTCTTTATGATGAGGTTAAAAGCCAGTTGGTGGCGGCTGGTAAGGATTTGATTGCTATTGAAGATATGGAACTTGAACCGTCTCTTGGTAATGGAGGTTTGGGGCGCTTGGCTGCCTGCTTCCTTGATTCAATTGCTAGTCTAGGTCTTAATGGTGATGGGGTTGGTTTGAATTATCACTTTGGACTGTTTAGACAATTATTTGAATACCATCAGCAGTCTGCTGTGCCAAACGAGTGGATTACACCACGTTCATGGTTAACGGAGTCACCAATTTCTTATCAGGTGCCATTTGCTAACTTTACCTTGACTTCTAAGTTGTATGACATCGATGTACCTGGTTATAAAATGGAACGCAAGAATCGTCTTCGCTTGTTTGACCTTGGTTCAGTTGATGACAATATTATTTATGACGGAATAGAATTTGATAAGGAAGATATTTTCCGAAACTTGACTCTCTTCCTCTATCCAGATGATTCGACTGATGAAGGAAAAGTTCTCCGCATCTTCCAGCAGTATTTCATGGTCTCTAACGCTGCGCAACTATTGATTGACGAAGCGGTTGCTAAGGGATCAAACTTACATGACCTGCCTGATTATGCTGTTGTTCAAATCAACGATACTCACCCATCACTTGTTATTCCAGAATTGATTCGCCTTTTGGAGCTTCGTGGTATTTCGTTTGATGAGGCAGTTGAAATTGTTAAGAAAATGACTGCTTATACCAACCATACCATCTTGTCAGAGGCGCTGGAAAAATGGCCGCTTGATTTTCTGAACTATGTGGTTCCGCACTTGGTACCGTTCATCGTAGAATTGGATCGTCGTGCCAAAGAAGTGAAGGATGATCCTGCTGTCAATATCATCGATGAACATGGCCGTGTTCACATGGCACACATGGATATTCATTATGGTTATTCTATCAATGGGGTGGCGGCACTTCATACAGAGATTTTGAAAACTTCAGAGTTGAAAGCTTTCTATGAGCTATATCCTGAAAAATTCAATAATAAGACAAATGGGATTACCTTCCGTCGCTGGATCATGCATGCTAATCCAAGTTTGGCAAGCTACCTGGACGGCCTACTTGGACATGGCTATCATCACGATGCAAGTGAACTCGAAAAGCTGTTGGATTACAAAAATGATAAGGAATTGAAATCTTGGTTGGAAAAGACAAAGCAGCATAATAAACGCAAATTGCAGCGCCATATTGCCAAGACACAAGGTGTTCATGTTAATCTAGAATCCATCTTTGATGTACAAATCAAGCGCATGCACGAGTACAAGCGTCAGCAGATGAATGTTCTTTATGTTATCCATAAGTATCTGGATATTAAAGCAGGCAACATTCCTACCCGCCCATTGACAGTATTCTTTGGAGGAAAGGCTGCACCTGCCTACACAACCGCACAGGACATCATTCATTTGATTTTGGTATTGTCACAGGTGATTAAAAATGATCCTGATGTGGCACCACACTTGCAACTCGTTATGATTGAAAACTATAACGTAACTGAGGCGAGTTATATTATTCCAGCGGCAGATATTTCAGAGCAAATTTCCCTTGCATCCAAAGAAGCTTCTGGTACAGGTAACATGAAATTCATGCTCAACGGTGCCTTGACCATCGGTACAGATGATGGTGCCAATGTGGAAATTCATGAGTTGGTAGGTGATGAAAATATCTATATCTTTGGCCAAGATAGCCAAACAGTTATCGACCACTATGCAAATGGAACCTACCATCCATATTCCTTCTACGAACGTGAAGCCATTCGTCCATTGATTGACTTCATTACATCGGATACCATTCGTCATGCTGGTGGGATCGATGAGCGTCTCTGGCGCTTACAGGACAACCTTAAGCACAATGACCACTTCATGACCTTGCTTGATTTGGAAGATTATATCTCGACTAAAGAGCAGATGTTAGCAGACTATGAAGATCGCGACAGCTGGTTGGAAAAAGTCATCGTCAATATCGCTAAAGCAGGTTTCTTCTCGTCAGACCGTACTATTCAGCAGTACAACGAAGACATCTGGCATTTGGAAGCGTAGTATATAAAAATGACCTTTCGGGGTCATTTTTTCTGTATTCTATTTTTGAAAGATTGGGCGATTGCGGATTGTCCCAAGAAGTTTCCAAGGGCGAAGCCAGAGGTGTTAAGCAAGATGTCGCCAAGGTCAAAGAAGCCCAGTGAAAAGAAGAATTGACAAGCTTCAACCAGTAAAATAGCACCTACAAAGAGAGAAAGTTTTTTCCAAGAAAACGAAAATAGCAATCCAAGGGGCAAAAAGAGTAAGAGGTTAAAGACCAATATAGCAGGATTGAGAAATAGGTCTTGAGAGAAGGTACTAAGGAGGACCCAGTTGACACCTCTGACGCCCATGCTTTTGAAAAAGAGAAGGTAAAGTAGCAGAAAGCCATAGCATCCATAGAAAAAACAAAGAGTCCGTCGGGAAATGTCTGGCTGATAGACCAGTCGAAAGAGAGTAAAGCAAACCCCAGTCATCAATAGTATTGCTGTAAGACTAGGTAAAAAATCAATCGTCATGAAAATGGTCGAGAACTGGTAAAAAAGAAAGGTCATAAAGAGCCAGCGGCAGAATAAGAATGATAAGATAGCGTTGATGACATCTGATATACTCCCCTTATAGTGGACAGTGAAAAAAACAAAAATTTTCACTAGAAACTATAAAGGGAGTTTTATTATGTCCAAAAGAAGTCCAAAGTCTGTCTCTGAGAAACTAGAAATTGTTCTACTCCACTTGGAAGCTGGGAAATCACTTAGCTG
>NZ_JAIJZQ010000046.1:0-5027 GCF_019754195.1 Streptococcus sp. 2018037 | reverse complement strand
ATCCACAAACTGACTAATCAGACGAGCCTCATGCGTTGCAGGTAAGTCCCAAGCAATATTTAATTCCAAACTTAACTGATTTGTGTTATACTGTTTATACATTTTCATGCCTTTCTAGTTGTTTTGTCGTTATTATAATTATAAAGCATGAAATGGAAAACGAGCAACTCCTAATTGGAATTGCTCGTTTTTTTATATGTGAGCGGCTAGTTTTTGCCCAGCCTCCAGCTTCATGTATTCTATCATATCCTTTTATAGTTATCTTTATCAAGGTAAACTGACTACCGTCAGTTCCTATTCCCAACTAGAAAAGGTCCACTGGACCTTAGCCATTGGTAAGCCGACTCCCGTCGGCTCTCATCTCCCACTAGAAAAGGTCCACTGGACCTTTTCTACATCTTCTCTTCCAACTCCACGTCAGGATACTTGTCCGCGAACCAGCGGAGGGCAAAGTCATTTTCAAAGAGGAAGACGGGTTGGTCAAAGCGGTCTTTGGCTAGGATGTTGCGGCTTGATGACATGCGTTCATCCAGGTCTTCTGGCTTGATCCAGCGGACTGTCTTTTTACCCATTGGAGTCATGACTACTTCGGCATTGTACTCGCCTTCCATGCGGTGTTTGAAAACTTCAAACTGGAGCTGACCAACGGCACCCAGCATATACTCGCCAGTCTGGTAGTTCTTGTAGAGCTGGATAGCCCCTTCCTGCACCAGTTGCTCGATTCCCTTGTGGAAGGATTTTTGTTTCATAACGTTTTTAGCAGAAACTTTCATGAAAATTTCAGGGGTAAAGGTCGGTAGCGGTTCGAATTCAAACTTGTTCTTACCTACAGTCAAGGTATCTCCTACCTGATAGGTCCCTGTATCGTAAACACCGATAATGTCACCCGCTACTGCATTTTCCACATTCTCACGAGATTCGGCCATGAACTGGGTCACGTTGGACAGCTTGGCTCCCTTGCCTGTACGAGGCAGGTTAACCGCCATACCGCGTTCAAATTCGCCCGAAACCACACGGACAAAGGCAATGCGGTCGCGGTGACGAGGGTCCATGTTGGCTTGGATTTTGAAGACAAAGCCTGAAAAGTCTTTGTTGAGCGGGTCAATGACATCCCCTGTCGTTGTCTTGTGACCATGTGGCTCTGGAGCAAATTCCAAGAAGGTGTCAAGGAAGGTCTGCACACCAAAGTTTGTCAGGGCTGAGCCGAAGAAAACAGGTGTCAAATCGCCGTCCAAAATCGCCTGTTCTGAAAATTCATTCCCTGCTTCCGCCAAAAGTTCAATATCATCCAGAACTTGTGCATAAAAGGGGTTAGAACCAAAGAGCTTATCACCCTCGTCCAAGCTTGCAAAACGCTCATCACCTCGATAGAGTTCTAAGCGTTTGTTATGGAGGTCATAGAGTCCCTCGAAAGATTTCCCCATACCGATTGGCCAATTCATTGGATAGCTGGCAATGCCCAAGACTTCTTCCAACTCCTGCAACAAATCAAGCGGCTCACGGCCATCACGGTCCAACTTGTTGATAAAAGTAAAAACAGGAATGTTGCGGTGCTTCACAACCTCAAAGAGCTTTTTGGTCTGGGCCTCGATACCTTTGGCAGAGTCCACCACCATGACAGCCGCATCGACCGCCATCAAGGTCCGATAAGTATCTTCTGAGAAGTCCTCGTGCCCTGGTGTATCCAAGATATTGACACGCTTGCCTGCGTAGTCAAACTGCATAACAGAGGAGGTAACAGAGATACCACGTTGTTTCTCAATATCCATCCAGTCAGACTTGGCAAAGTTACCAGTCTTTTTCCCTTTGACCGTACCTGCTTCACGAATCTCACCCCCAAAGTAGAGCAACTGCTCGGTAATGGTGGTCTTACCCGCGTCCGGGTGAGAGATAATCGCAAAGGTGCGGCGTTTCTTGATTTCTTCTTGTAGTGACATAATGCTTCCTTTTCATTTTTTTGTATTTTGATTCATAGCAGAGCTGAGCTCTTATCTTATTCGATTTACATTGGATTCATCCTTATTCTTTACTAGACAACTCTCTTATTATATCGGAAATAAGGGAATTTTTCAAACTATTGAAGAATAGGTCTACAGACCTATACTGTTGTATTATAAATATGTTACAATAAGTATGAGATGTATTCTATATACTAGAAAAAGAAAGATAAAATAATGAACAAAAAAATAAAAGGTTTATCAACCAAGGAAGTACAAGAACGTATTCAAAACCAGCAAACCAATCATTTTAAGACAAAGACCAGTGCCAGTAATTGGGAAATCTTCAGACGAAATGTGTTTACATCTTTTAACGCACTCAATTTTGCCATTTTCTTAGCCTTACTAGCTGTTCAGGCATGGTCCAACCTTTTCTTCTTCGGAGTCATTGTCCTCAACGCTGTTTCAGGAATGCTGACAGAATGGCGGGCACGACGAATGATTGACAAACTCAACCTGATGAACAAGGATTTTATCCGAGTTGTTCGTGACGGCGAGACAATCTCTATTGCACCAGAAGATATTGTCTTAGATGATATTCTCTTGCTGTCTGCTGGCGAACAAGTTCCTAGTGATGCTATTGTTTTAGAAGGTATAGCCGAGGCAAACGAGGCCATGTTAACTGGTGAAAGCGACTTGATTGTGAAAAATAATGGGGCTGAATTATTGTCTGGTAGCTATCTAGTTAGCGGACAGATTTATGCAACAGTCATCCATGTTGGCGCAGAAAACTATGCCAATAAGCTCATGCTCGAGGCGAAAACTCACAAACCTATCGTCTCTCGTATTCTTTACAATATGGATAAAATTGCTAAATTTACAGGAAAAATTATCATTCCATTCGGACTTGCTCTTTTTCTAGAAGCCTTTTTCATCAAACTTCTTCCCTTAAAAGACTCAGTTATTACCAGCTCTACTGCCCTACTAGGTATGTTACCAAAGGGAATTGCTCTGCTAACCATCACTTCTCTCTTAACTGCCGTTATCAAGCTGGGAATGAAAAATGTCCTCGTACAAGAAATGTATTCCGTCGAAACACTTGCCCGAGTTGATGTTCTTTGTTTGGATAAGACCGGAACGATTACTCAGGGGAAAATGACCGTCGAAAACCTGCTCCCCTTAACCGACCATTATTCACTTGACACTATCCAACAGATACTCGCTACCTATATCCAGACAAGTGAGGATACTAATTCAACAGCTCAGGCCATTCGAAAAGAATATGGTGATTTAGAGCACCACTATAAAGCTAGTCACATCATTCCATTTTCTAGTGATAGAAAGTGGGGAGCAATGACAATAGAAAACATTGGTCGCATTTTTCTAGGGGCACCAGAAATGTTGCTAACACAAAATCCTCCTTCTGTTTCTGAGGCACAGGCTCGTGGTTCCCGTGTCCTGATTCTTGCGCTTAGTCAACAGTCCCTTCCTTCTTCTCAAAATCAGCTACCTGAGAATATTGAACCTCTAGCTCTATTAGAAATTGCCGACCCAATTCGAGAAGATGCCGCAGAAACACTAGCCTATCTTCGCTCGCAAGAGGTGATACTAAAAATAATCTCTGGCGACAATCCTGTGACTGTCTCACACATTGCTAAGGAAGCTGGATTTGCTGACTACGATAGCTATATCGATTGTTCCAAAGTTGACGACGAAGAACTAATTGCCAGAGCTGAAACAACCGCCATTTTCGGTCGCGTATCCCCACATCAGAAAAAATTGCTCATCCAAACCCTCAAAGCACAGGGACATACTACTGCAATGACCGGTGATGGAGTCAATGATATTCTCGCACTACGCGAAGCTGATTGTTCCATTGTTATGGCAGAAGGTGATCCCGCTACTAGACAAATCGCTAATCTAGTCCTCCTAGATTCTGAATTTCGAGATATTCCTGAGATTCTCTTTGAGGGACGACGCGTTGTTAATAACATCTCCCACATTGCGCCCATCTTTCTTATCAAAACAATTTACTCTTTCTTACTTGGCCTTATCTGTATCGCTAGTATCACCCTAGGTAAAGCAGAATATTTGTTAGTTTTCCCATTTATTCAGATACAAATGACCCTCATTGGTCAATTTGTTGAAGGTTTTCCTCCTTTTATCCTAACTTTTGAACGAAATATCCGCCCCGTAGAAAAACATTTTCTCAGAAAATCTCTTCTCTTAGCCCTACCAAATGCTCTCATGGTTGTTCTCAGTGTCCTTATTTTCCATTTACTGCAAGTCTTTGGATACTTAAACTTGCATGACATGCAAACCCTCTCTTATTATGTTCTTGGTTCAACAGGTCTACTGGCTGTCATTCGTGCCTGTTTGCCACTGACAAAAGCTCGACTGGCTCTTATTATTTATTCCGTTTTCGGTTTCTTCATCAGCTCCCATTTCCTACATGGTCTGATTGAAATCCACCCTCTAAACAGTCACACATTGCCAATCTATTCTGGATTAATGCTTATTTTTATCCCTGTCTTTTTCTGGATTAGCTACAACCAAGGCGCATTTAAAAACTAAAAATGGGAGTGGGAAAGAACTCGACCATTCATAGAAGAGTTCGTTTTCCCACCCCCGCACAGTTGATTAGGTTAGATTTGGAGTGTAAAACACGAACAAATCTGCCAATCAACCACTGCGCTGAGATGTTGACACTAACTTTGAGAAGCGGTGCTGGGCTTTTTGCCCAATGTCATTAAGTTAACTAACCTATCACATTTTGTAGTGGGTTAGTTTTTATGTTACACTAAAAATAAAAGGGGAAAAGTCATGCTAGATCAGATTAAAGCTCATTTACTTGATAGTATTAACGACATCGTTTCCACCGCAAACCAGTTTGTGCTTCATCCTGAAAAAGATTTTAGTCGGAAAAGTTAGCTAACTATGAAAACCATGATTCAAGCTATACTTACCATGAGAGGCAATACCTTATCTAAAGAGCTACTTGACTTACATTTACCAGTTACCCAATCTGCCTTTGTCCAACGACGATATCAGATCAAACATCAAGCTTTTAAAGCCCTGTTTACCAATATT
>NZ_JAIJZQ010000045.1:0-5535 GCF_019754195.1 Streptococcus sp. 2018037 | reverse complement strand
TGATAGAATGATTGAGTTGTCTCTTGAGGGGCTAGTCAGTAGCGGAATGAAAAAAAGTTTCGAAAAAGTGTTGACAAGTTCAGTAGAAGATGATAGAATGATTGAGTTGTCTCTTGAGCAACTAGTTAACAGAGGAACGAAAAAAAGTTTCAAAAAAGTGTTGACAAAGTTTCCAAGAAATGATAAACTAAGATAGTTGTCGCGAGAGCGCGATAACGAACAAGACCTTTGAAAATTAAAGAAGACGAACCAAACGTGCAGGGTGATTTATCTAAGGATAAATCGTCAATGACAAAACAAAACAATAAAACGGAAAGCTAGTGATAGCTTGAGTTTGAATCAAAACTTTTTATGAGAGTTTGATCCTGGCTCAGGACGAACGCTGGCGGCGTGCCTAATACATGCAAGTAGAACGCTGAAGTCTGGTGCTTACACTAGACGGATGAGTTGCGAACGGGTGAGTAACGCGTAGGTAACCTGCCTCATAGCGGGGGATAACTATTGGAAACGATAGCTAATACCGCATAACAGTATTTACCGCATGGTAGATGCTTGAAAGGAGCAATTGCTTCACTATGAGATGGACCTGCGTTGTATTAGCTAGTTGGTGAGGTAACGGCTCACCAAGGCTTCGATACATAGCCGACCTGAGAGGGTGATCGGCCACACTGGGACTGAGACACGGCCCAGACTCCTACGGGAGGCAGCAGTAGGGAATCTTCGGCAATGGGGGCAACCCTGACCGAGCAACGCCGCGTGAGTGAAGAAGGTTTTCGGATCGTAAAGCTCTGTTGTAAGAGAAGAACGTGTGTGAGAGTGGAAAGTTCACACAGTGACGGTATCTTACCAGAAAGGGACGGCTAACTACGTGCCAGCAGCCGCGGTAATACGTAGGTCCCGAGCGTTGTCCGGATTTATTGGGCGTAAAGCGAGCGCAGGCGGTTTGATAAGTCTGAAGTAAAAGGCTGTGGCTTAACCATAGTACGCTTTGGAAACTGTCAAACTTGAGTGCAGAAGGGGAGAGTGGAATTCCATGTGTAGCGGTGAAATGCGTAGATATATGGAGGAACACCGGTGGCGAAAGCGGCTCTCTGGTCTGTAACTGACGCTGAGGCTCGAAAGCGTGGGGAGCGAACAGGATTAGATACCCTGGTAGTCCACGCCGTAAACGATGAGTGCTAGGTGTTGGGTCCTTTCCGGGACTCAGTGCCGCAGCTAACGCATTAAGCACTCCGCCTGGGGAGTACGACCGCAAGGTTGAAACTCAAAGGAATTGACGGGGGCCCGCACAAGCGGTGGAGCATGTGGTTTAATTCGAAGCAACGCGAAGAACCTTACCAGGTCTTGACATCCCAGTGACCGTCCTAGAGATAGGATTTTTCTTCGGAACACTGGTGACAGGTGGTGCATGGTTGTCGTCAGCTCGTGTCGTGAGATGTTGGGTTAAGTCCCGCAACGAGCGCAACCCCTATTGTTAGTTGCCATCATTCAGTTGGGCACTCTAGCGAGACTGCCGGTAATAAACCGGAGGAAGGTGGGGATGACGTCAAATCATCATGCCCCTTATGACCTGGGCTACACACGTGCTACAATGGCTGGTACAACGAGTCGCAAGTCGGTGACGGCAAGCTAATCTCTTAAAGCCAGTCTCAGTTCGGATTGTAGGCTGCAACTCGCCTACATGAAGTCGGAATCGCTAGTAATCGCGGATCAGCACGCCGCGGTGAATACGTTCCCGGGCCTTGTACACACCGCCCGTCACACCACGAGAGTTTGTAACACCCGAAGTCGGTGAGGTAACCTTTTAGGAGCCAGCCGCCTAAGGTGGGATAGATGATTGGGGTGAAGTCGTAACAAGGTAGCCGTATCGGAAGGTGCGGCTGGATCACCTCCTTTCTAAGGAAATGGAAACCTGTACGTGAGTCTTCTTTAATTTTGAGAGGTCTTGTGGGGCCTTAGCTCAGCTGGGAGAGCGCCTGCTTTGCACGCAGGAGGTCAGCGGTTCGATCCCGCTAGGCTCCATAGGATAGGAATCCTACTAAACTGAATAGCAGTGAAGTTGAATTCACGACTAACTTCTTAGGAAAATAGATAATCTTCCTTGTGTGTAAGACACACAGCGTCAGATTCCTAATTTTCTCCAGAAGTTTTGCAGAAGCGACCGTCGTTCATATCCTAAACTTGTCCATTGAAAATTGAATATCTATCAAACATTCCTAAACGTATGTAACAGTACGTATAGAAATAGTAACAAGAAAATAAACCGAAAACGCTGTGAATATTTAATGAGTTTTCTAATTTTTGAAAAAATTAGGTTAATAAGGTTAAGTTAATAAGGGCGCACGGTGGATGCCTTGGCACTAGAAGCCGATGAAGGACGTGACTAACGACGAAATGCCTTGGGGAGCTGTAAGTAAGCAATGATCCAGGGATGTCCGAATGGGGGAACCCGGCAGGTAATACCTGTCACTCACTACTGTTAAGGTAGTGAAGAGGAAGACGCAGTGAACTGAAACATCTAAGTAGCTGCAGGAAGAGAAAGCAAAAGCGATTGCCTTAGTAGCGGCGAGCGAAACGGCAGGAGGGCAAACCGAGGAGTTTACTCCTCGGGGTTGTAGGACTGCAATGTGGACTTAAAGAGTATAGAAGAACTACCTGGGAAGGTAGGCCAAAGAGAGTAATAGCCTCGTATTTGAAATATTCTTTATACCTAGCAGTATCCTGAGTACGGCGAGACACGCGAAATCTCGTCGGAATCCGGGAGGACCATCTCCCAACCCTAAATACTCTCTAGTGACCGATAGTGAACCAGTACCGTGAGGGAAAGGTGAAAAGTACCCCGGAAGGGGAGTGAAATAGAACCTGAAACCGTGTGCCTACAACAAGTTCGAGCCCGTTAATGGGTGAGAGCGTGCCTTTTGTAGAATGAACCGGCGAGTTACGATATGATGCGAGGTTAAGTTGAAGAGACGGAGCCGTAGGGAAACCGAGTCTTAATAGGGCGCATTAGTATTATGTCGTAGACCCGAAACCATGTGACCTACCCATGAGCAGGTTGAAGGTGCGGTAAGACGCACTGGAGGACCGAACCAGGGCACGTTGAAAAGTGCTTGGATGACTTGTGGGTAGCGGAGAAATTCCAAACGAACTTGGAGATAGCTGGTTCTCTCCGAAATAGCTTTAGGGCTAGCGTCGACATTTGAGAATCTTGGAGGTAGAGCACTGTTTGGATGAGGGGGCCATCTCGGTTTACTGATTTCAGATAAACTCCGAATGCCAATGATTTATGGTCGGCAGTCAGACTGCGAGTGCTAAGATCCGTAGTCGAAAGGGAAACAGCCCAGACCACCAGCTAAGGTCCCAAAATAATTGTTAAGTGGAAAAGGATGTGGGGTTGCACAGACAACTAGGATGTTAGCTTAGAAGCAGCTATTCATTCAAAGAGTGCGTAATAGCTCACTAGTCGAGTGACCCTGCGCCGAAAATGTACCGGGGCTAAAACAATTTACCGAAGCTGTGGATAACACTTAGGTGTTATGGTAGGAGAGCGTTCTATGTGTGAAGAAGGTATACCGTGAGGAGTGCTGGAACGCATAGAAGTGAGAATGCCGGTATGAGTAGCGAAAGATGGGTGAGAATCCCATCCACCGTAAGACTAAGGTTTCCAGGGGAAGGCTCGTCCGCCCTGGGTTAGTCGGGACCTAAGGAGAGACCGAAGGGTGTATCCGATGGACAACAGGTTGATATTCCTGTACTAGAGTATGAAGTGATGGAGGGACGCAGTAGGCTAACTAAAGCGGGCGATTGGAAGTGCCCGTCTAAGCAGTGAGGTGTGATATGAGTTAAATGCTTGTATCTGTAACATTGAGCTGTGATGGGGAGCGAAGTTAAGTAGCGAAGTTAGTGACGTCACACTGCCGAGAAAAGCTTCTAGCGATGTATCATACTCTACCCGTACCGCAAACCGACACAGGTAGTCGAGGCGAGTAGCCTCAGGTGAGCGAGAGAACTCTCGTTAAGGAACTCGGCAAAATGACCCCGTAACTTCGGGAGAAGGGGTGCTGACTTACAGTCAGCCGCAGTGAATAGGCCCAAGCAACTGTTTATCAAAAACACAGCTCTCTGCTAAATCGTAAGATGATGTATAGGGGGTGACGCCTGCCCGGTGCTGGAAGGTTAAGAGGAGGGTTTAGCGCAAGCGAAGATCTGAATTGAAGCCCCAGTAAACGGCGGCCGTAACTATAACGGTCCTAAGGTAGCGAAATTCCTTGTCGGGTAAGTTCCGACCCGCACGAAAGGCGTAATGATTTGGGCACTGTCTCAACGAGAGACTCGGTGAAATTTTAGTACCTGTGAAGATGCAGGTTACCCGCGACAGGACGGAAAGACCCCATGGAGCTTTACTGCAGTTTGATATTGAGTATCTGTACCACATGTACAGGATAGGTAGGAGCCTATGAAGTCGGGACGCCAGTTTCGACGGAGGCGCTGTTGGGATACTACCCTTGTGTTATGGCTACTCTAACCCGGATAGGTTATCCCTATCGGAGACAGTGTCTGACGGGCAGTTTGACTGGGGCGGTCGCCTCCTAAAAGGTAACGGAGGCGCCCAAAGGTTCCCTCAGAATGGTTGGAAATCATTCGCAGAGTGTAAAGGTATAAGGGAGCTTGACTGCGAGAGCTACAACTCGAGCAGGGACGAAAGTCGGGCTTAGTGATCCGGTGGTTCCGTATGGAAGGGCCATCGCTCAACGGATAAAAGCTACCCTGGGGATAACAGGCTTATCTCCCCCAAGAGTTCACATCGACGGGGAGGTTTGGCACCTCGATGTCGGCTCGTCGCATCCTGGGGCTGTAGTCGGTCCCAAGGGTTGGGCTGTTCGCCCATTAAAGCGGCACGCGAGCTGGGTTCAGAACGTCGTGAGACAGTTCGGTCCCTATCCGTCGCGGGCGTAGGAAATTTGAGAGGATCTGCTCCTAGTACGAGAGGACCAGAGTGGACTTACCGCTGGTGTACCAGTTGTCTTGCCAAAGGCATCGCTGGGTAGCTATGTAGGGACGGGATAAACGCTGAAAGCATCTAAGTGTGAAACCCACCTCAAGATGAGATTTCCCATAACTTTATGTTAGTAAGAGCCCTGAGAGATGATCAGGTAGATAGGTTGGAAGTGGAAGTGTGGCGACACATGTAGCGGACCAATACTAATCGCTCGAGGACTTATCCAAGATAAGTAACGAAGGCGTTACAAATTCTGTATGAAAATAGGAAACTGACGCAGAGTCAAGAGACTCTAGGAAGTTTATCTTTTTCACTAAGAATTTAGCCTGAGTACAATTAAAACTAGAGTCAATATTGACAGCGTTGGTAAAACTTGTTAGAATATAGATATTCAATTTTGAGTTGACAAGACTCAGTAGTTAAGTGACGATAGCCTAGGAGATACACCTGTACCCATGCCGAACACAGCAGTTAAGCCCTAGAACGCCTGAAGTAGTTGGGGGTTGCCCCCTGTTAGATACGGTAGTCGCTTAGCA
>NZ_JAIJZQ010000044.1:0-7712 GCF_019754195.1 Streptococcus sp. 2018037 | reverse complement strand
ATCCACAAACTGACTAATCAGACGAGCCTCATGCGTTGCAGGTAAGTCCCAAGCAATATTTAATTCCAAACTTAACTGATTTGTGTTATACTGTTTATACATTTTCATGCCTTTCTAGTTGTTTTGTCGTTATTATAATTATAAAGCATGAAATGGAAAACGAGCAACTCCTAATTGGAATTGCTCGTTTTTTTATATGTGAGCGGCTAGTTTTTGCCCAGCCTCCGTATGTTACAAATATTGTTTTGCTACTTCCAAATCACCGTCATAGGCGGCCTTTTCGCCATTGACAATCTGGTAGGCGTCAGCCCCCTTGCCTGCGATGATGACAGCATCCTTAGGAGAGTTTGTCAGGTTCATGGCTGTGCGAATGGCTTCTTCCCGGTCCAAGATAAAGTCGCTTGGACGGGTCATGTGGGCACGGATTTGTTCAGCGATAGCAGCTGGATCTTCACGGTTGGGGTCATCAGCTGTCAGGATCATTTCAACCTGCGGATAGTCATTGAGCAGAAGACCGAAGTCTTTGCGGCGACTTTCTCCCTTATTGCCAGGAGCCCCAAGGATTAGGATGACCTTGCCTGTCTGGTGCTCTAAGACGACATCAATCAGCTTCTTGACACTATCGCCGTTATGGGCGTAGTCCACGAATACCTTGGCACCGTTTTGCTGGGTCAGGACTTCCATGCGACCAGGGACATTGGTTTGGGCAATCCCTGTGTGAATATCTTCCAGACTTGCACCCAAACGAAGACAGGCCAGCCCTGCTGCGATGGCATTTTCTTGGTTGAAGCCACCGATGAGCTGGATGTCGTAATGGCCAGCCAATTTGCCAGTCGCTGTGAAGTCAAAACCTGCTGACTGACTAATCTGGTTTTCAGAAGTCGGTCCATAAAAGTCATGGTCTTTGGAGCTGACTTGGTCTTTCACCACCTCAAAATGGTCCATTCCAGCATTGACAATAACCGCTCTGCTATTGTCAATCAAAAGTCGCTTGTGATAGAAATAGTCCTCAAAAGTCGGGTGCTCAATGGGGCCAATGTGGTCGGGGCTGATGTTGAGGAAGACGCCGACGTCAAAGGTCAGCCCGTAAACCCGCTTAACCAAGTAAGCCTGGCTGGACACCTCCATAATCAAGTGAGTCATGCCGTTCTTGACCGCCTCCGCCATCATGGCAAAGAGGTCCAGGCTTTCAGGCGTGGTCAAGGTGGACTTGAAGAAGGTTTTGCCGTCCAGCGTGGTGTTCATGGTCGAAAGCATGGCAGGTTTCTTGCTCTGTTTAAGGATGTTAAAAGCAAAATAAGCCGCCGTTGTCTTACCTTTGGTGCCGGTGAAAGCCAGGAGTTTGAGCTGTTTCTGGGGATGACCATGAAAATCCATGGCAATCAGGCTCATAGCCTGCTTGATGTCGTGGACGATGATAGCAGGAATGCCGACCTCATAGTCGATTTCAGACACGTAAAAAGCCAGCCCAGCCTCGATAGCCTTTTCCAGAAATTCCTTTTTAAAGGCCAAACCCTTAGCGAAAAAGAGGGTCGTTGGGCTAACTGTCCGGCTGTCATAGCTGAGAGCATCAAACTGGACATCCATCCAAGTGCTATCAGTCTGGTCATTCTGTTTGATATGGCGGAAGTTGTCATCCGCTTTTAAGATGTCTACTACACGTTCAATTTTAATCATGTTTCTATTGTAAACCTATCTAGTGGTTTTTACAAGTCGGGACCTTGTATCGTCATTTAGTTTTTCTTTTATTACTTCGACGAATGAAGAAACTTTGTTTCCTTATTTCCAACTTCAAACACTCCACTGGAGTGTTTGAACTCGCCTTGCCTGATTGAAACAGTCTGGGGGACTGTTTCAAGTCAATGCCTAGAAACAAGAAAGCATTGAGTTATGCCTGCGGCTTCTGACGCAAACTTTGTTCGCTTTATTTCCAACCTCCAACTTTCTCCCAGATAGTTGGAGCGAGTACTAAAAGTAAACTAAAAGACTATAAATACAGGCTTTTTGATTGTAAATTTGAATGTATATGACATTTCGTTCTGAAGCAAATTTGTGCTATAATAGGAGAGATTGAAAAAGGAGAAGTTTATGTTTTATTCTTATCTACGAACACTATTAACATTCTTGTTGTGGGCCATCAATGGCAATATTCACTATCATGATAGAGAGAAGATTTTGCCACAGGAGGAAAATTATATTCTTATCGCTCCGCACAAAACCTTCTGGGATCCAGTCTTTCTTGGCTACGCAGCTGCTCCTAAGCAGTTCATCTTTATGGCCAAAAAAGAACTCTTCAAGGACCGTGGTTTTGGCTGGTGGATTTCAAAATGTGGAGCCTTTCCGATTGACCGTGAAAATCCTGGTATGGCAGCCATCAAGTATCCAGTTAACATGTTGAAAAAAAGTGACCGTTCGCTGGTCATGTTTCCTTCAGGAAGTCGTCATTCATCTGAGCTCAAAGGTGGTGTGGCGGTCATTGCCAAGTCAGCCAAGGTCAAACTCATGCCAGCTACCTATGTGGGTCCTATGACTATCAAGGGGCTCTTAGCTGGTGAGCGAATCGATGTGGCTTTTGGAAATCCTATCGATGTTTCGGACATCAAGCGTATGGATGATGCAGGTACAGCAGAAGTAACTAGCCGAATCGAGGCTGAGTTCAAACGCTTAGATGACCATGTGGCATCCTTCCAAACCAAGAAAAAGCCAAATATCTTGACTTATATCTATCGTATCCCAGTTCTTTTGCTGGTTGCTCTTATCTTGGGATTGACCTATGCCTTTAGCTATATCGCCAGCTTCTTCTGGCAACCAAGTACTCAGTTGGATAAAAAATAAGTAAATGAAACTCGCAGCTTGCGGGTTTTTTGTATCTTTTACGCACTATATAGGTGGAGGTAATTTATGGATACGATTAAAACTTATATTGAAATGCTTAAAGAATACAAGTGGCAGATTGCTCTGCCAGCAGTTGCAGGTCTGCTTCTGACCACATTCTTAATATTCAGCCAACCAGCTAAGTCAGATCAAACAGGACTGACAGATTTTCCACAGTCCGAACAAACTTCTAGTAGCTCTGAGTTGGTCGAGGAAACCAGTACAGAAGCAAGCGAAGAGCCCAGCCAGCTAGTCGTTGATGTCAAAGGAGCGGTAGCAAAGCCAGGACTCTACACTTTAGCAGCTGATGCGCGTATCAATGATGCGGTGGATGCAGCTGGCGGCTTGACCAGTCAGGCAGACCCCAAGTCTATCAATCTGGCTCAGAAGCTCAGCGACGAAGCGGTGGTCTATGTGGCCAGCAAGGATGAAAATATCTCGGTGGTGGCCAGCACGACTGCCAGCTCTGCCATGTCCCAAGAAGAAAAAAACACCAGTCTGGTTAATCTGAATACGGCGACCGAGGCGGACCTGCAGACCATTTCGGGCATCGGTGCCAAGCGAGCGACAGACATTATCGCTTATCGTGAGGCAAACGGTGGCTTCAAGTCGGTGGACGACCTCAACAATGTATCGGGCATAGGCGACAAGACCATGGAAAGCATCCGGCCTTATGTCACGGTCGATTAAACTCCCCTGCCAGCCCATTCACCTGGCAATCTTGGTGGTGGCGGCCTACTTTGCAGTCCATTCTTTTTCCCTCTTGACAATGGGCCTGCTCAGTCTGTTACTAGTTGTCTTTGGTTTTCGGCAAGGTAAGGTAGTTTTCCTCAAAACGCTGCCGCTTCTAGTCCTGTGCGGTCTGTTTTTCGGATGCCAGAAGGTCCAATGGGAGCGGGCAGCCCAGTCAGCCCCAGAGCAAGTGACGACTGTGCAGGTCATTCCAGATACCATTGACATTAACGGGGACAGCCTGTCCTTTCGGGGGCGGGCTGACGGACAAACCTATCAGGTTTTCTACAAATTAGCCAGTCAGGAGGAGCAGGCTTATTTTCAAAAGTTGACAGAGCTGGTCCAGCTAGAAGTGGAAGCAGAGGTTAGCCTGCCAGCAGGTCAGCGGAATTTTAACGGCTTTGACTATCAGGCTTACCTGAAAACACAGGGTATCTATCGGACAGTCAAGCTAACGGCGATTAAGAAGATTGTTCCTATCCAGTCTTGGAATATTTTTGACTGGCTGTCAAGCTGGCGGAGGCAGGCCTTGGTCTATGTCAAAACCAATTTTCCAGCACCCATGAGTCACTACATGACAGGGCTCTTGTTTGGGGAGCTGGATAGTGAGTTTGACCAGATGAGTGACCTCTATTCCAGTCTAGGTATCATTCATCTCTTCGCCCTGTCTGGTATGCAGGTGGGCTTTTTCATCGACAAGTTTCGTTGGATTTTGCTGCGTTTGGGGTTGACCAAGGAAACCGTAGACAAGTTGCAGATTCCCTTTTCCCTTGTCTATGCTGGTTTGACAGGCTTTTCGGTGTCAGTGGTGCGGTCTTTGGTCCAGAACATTTTTGGTAATATGGGCTTGCGGAAGCTGGATAATTTTGCGGCGACGGTCTTTGTCTGCCTGCTGATGCTGCCCCGATTTCCACTGACAGCAGGAGGAGTGCTGACCTTTACCTATGCATTCTTGCTGACGGTCTTTGATTTTGAGGACTTGGGGCAGGTCAAAAAGGCTGCGGTGGAGAGTCTCAGTATTTCGCTGGGGATTTTGCCGGTGCTTATGACCTATTTCTATGCCTTTCAGCCCTTGTCCATTCTCCTGACATTCGTCTTTTCCTTTATCTTTGATGTCCTGCTTTTGCCAGGTTTGTCAGTTATTTTTCTCCTGTCACCTCTGGTCAAGATGACTTGGGTCAACGGATTTTTCATTTTTATGGAGAACATCATTATCTGGGTGGCGGATTTGGGATTACGACCTTGGATACTGGGCAAGCCGTCTGGTCTGGTCCTCTTGCTCTTGCTGGTCAGCATCTTCATGCTCTACGATTTCCACAGGAAGAAAAACTGGTTCCTAGGACTGAGCCTGGTCCTTGCTCTGCTATTTTTCATGACCAAACACCCGCTGGAAAACGAGGTGACAGTGGTGGACATCGGGCAGGGGGACAGCATCTTTTTGCGGGATATGCGGGGGCGGACGATTCTGATTGATGTGGGCGGACGGGTCGATTTTGCAGCCAAGGAAGCGTGGCAGGAGCGGTCTTCGCAGGCAAATGCAGAGCGGACCTTGATTCCCTATCTGCATAGTCGAGGCGTGGACAAGATTGATAGTTTGGTCCTGACCCATACCGATACGGATCATGTGGGCGATGTGCTGGAAGTGGCGAAGCAGGTCCAGATTGGACGGATTTACGTGGCGCCAGGAAGCCTGACGGTGCCTGACTTTGTAGCCACCTTGAAAGAAATCAATGTCCCTGTTCATGTGGTGAAAGTGGGCGACCGCTTGCCGATTTTTGACTCCTATCTGGAAGTCCTCTATCCAAATGTGACAGGCGACGGTGGCAATAATGACTCTGTTGTCCTTTACGGTCGCTTGTTGGAAACCAATTTCCTCTTTACAGGGGACTTGGAGCAAGGGGAGTTGGACTTGATAGAAACCTATCCCAACCTGCCTGTCGATGTCCTCAAGGCTGGTCACCATGGCTCCAAAGGGGCCTCCTATCCTGAATTTCTAGACCATATCGGAGTCAAGGTTGCCCTGGTATCAGCAGGAGAAAACAACCGCTATAAGCATCCTCACCAAGAAACCTTGGACCGCTTTGACAGTCGGAATATCCAAGTCTATCGTACCGACCAGCAAGGAGCCATTCGCTTCCGAGGCTGGAGGGAGTGGAGGATTGAAACGGTGAGGAGGTAAAATGATAAATCCTATGCACTTATGGTTCGATGGTTTCAAAGTTCACGTGCTCGCTGCCTTATCTGGCTATATTCTGTACTGTGTTACTACGCCAGCTTCTGTTAACGACTTCAAAGAGGTTGCTGCCTTATTGGAAAGATGCCAACAATCTGTGATTGTAGCAGTCTTACTCACTCCATTGTATTTCAAATAGTCTATATTTTGAATTTAAAAATTGATTTTCATTTCTTTTCATCAAATATTGAAATCGTTTTCGGATTTGTGGTATAATAAAGTACGATTTACCAAAGGAGGAAGTCCTATGTCTGTTAAAGATTTTATGACCCGTAAAGTTGTTTATATTTCACCAGATACAACCATTGCACACGCTGCAGATATTATGCGTGAACAGGATTTGCACCGTCTACCTGTTATTGAAAATGATAAGTTGGTTGGTTTGGTCACTGAGGGAACGATCGCAGAAGCTAGTCCATCGAAGGCAACTAGCCTATCTATTTACGAGATGAACTACCTTTTGAATAAGACTAAGGTCAAGGATGTGATGATTAAGAATGTTATCACAGTCTCAGGTTATGCTAGTCTTGAAGATGCTGCCTATCTCATGTATAAAAACAAAGTGGGGATTCTTCCAGTTGTTGACAACGGTCAACTATATGGTGTCATTACTGATCGTGATATTTTTGCAGCTTTTCTTCATGTCTCAGGTTATGGAGAAGAAGGAGTACGCGCTCGGTTCCTTGTTGAAAATAAGGCAGGGGAGTTAGAAAAAATTATTCGATTGGTGGCAGATAAGGATTATAATATTGTATCTACTGTACAACTTGCTACCAAGTCTGGAAAAGTTGTCATCGAAGTGCAGATTGACGGAAAAGTTGATGTTGAAGAAGTTCGAACTCTTTTCGAGGGTGCAGGTATCCAAGTGGATAGCTTGGTTCCGACTGTTGCTAAAAATATTTAAAAACCGAGATTTCTCGGTTTTTTTCTTTAGCTATCATTCTAGTATTTTAGGGGAATGTGATATAATAAAGTATATCACGTATGAGGAGGCTCTATGGGGCACAAATATAAAAAGTATAAGAAATATGGTAAAAATAATTCAGGACTTGCGGCCCAATGTCATTAAGTTAAGCATTTAAGCAGCTAAAGAAACTATTCCCGTCTGAACAGTTCATGACAAAACGGGAATAGTTTTTGTATTTAGGGCGCACAAAAAGGAGGTTTTTTAACCCTATTTTTCAACTATTATGTTACTCTATAAGTGAAGCTTACAGGTACCTTGCTTTTTATCTTTCTTTGGAACGTTCGATTGGGTCGAATAATGGATAAATGCTTAGCAATGTAGGTTTCTAATTGGAAGGAAGTGAGTTCAGCTCTAAGAAATTTTCGACAGGCATAAACAGCGTCTGAAAAACAAATTTTATAAGCCTGTTTTAACTTTGATGTTTTAATGGTAACGTGTGAGGTTAGCCATTTACAAACATTAAAGTTGATAAAGCGAGCGTAGATTTCTTGGAGAATTCCTTCCTTCTTTTTCGCGTGAAAATGAGTCAGACCGATGCTGTATTTTAGGTCACGAAAACTGGTCTCTATGCCCCATCTGTAGGCATAGAGATCTTTTAATTTTTCTGGAGAATAATCGGTGTTTGTCACCAAAGTTTCAAAGAAACCAGGCTTGATTTCGAGACGCACTATTCGGAAATGCAGCTCATAAAAGCTGGTCGGGGTGCTTTTTCGACTAGAACATGGCAGAAAGTCAAAGGAGGCATTATTAGGTAAAAAATGATACTGATTAGGGAAGTACCGATACAGGTGTTTCATCTCATTGGTTTGTTTGCGACAGATGTTTAGGTCAAATGCCTCATCAAAACAAGAGGTGTCAGGGAGATTAAATCCTGACTTCATAGAATGATTCCCGTCACGAATACGG
>NZ_JAIJZQ010000043.1:0-9669 GCF_019754195.1 Streptococcus sp. 2018037 | reverse complement strand
AGGGTTAAAAAACCTCCTTTTTGTGCGCCCTAAATACAAAAACTATTCCCGTTTTGTCATGAACTGCTCAGACGGGAATAGTTTCTTTAGCTACTTAAATGCTTAACTTAATGACATTGCCTGTCAAGAGGGTCTTGTTTTTGTTTTACTGAACTGAATAGTTTGGAGCTTCGTTTGTGATTTGAACATCGTGTGGATGGCTTTCTTTCAAACCAGCACCTGACATTTCGATGAATTGTGCATTTTCATGCAATTCAGTCAAGTTACCAGCACCTACATAGCCCATACCTGAGCGAAGTCCACCAACCATTTGGAAAATCATATCTGCAACAGAACCTTTATAGGCTACACGTCCTTCAATTCCTTCTGGAACAAGTTTGTTGGCTTCATTGACAGATGCTTGGAAGTAACGGTCTTTTGAACCTTGTTTCATGGCTGCGATAGAGCCCATACCACGATAGGTCTTGAACTTACGACCTTGGAAGATTTCTGTTTCGCCTGGTGCTTCATCTGTACCAGCAAACATAGAACCAAGCATAACAGCATGACCACCCGCAGCAAGTGCCTTGACAATATCTCCAGAATACTTGATACCACCGTCAGCGATAATGGTTTTACCATATTCACGCGCAACACCAGCTGCATCATAGATAGCTGTCACTTGTGGTACACCGACACCTGCAATGACACGTGTTGTACAGATTGAACCTGGGCCAATACCGACCTTGACAACATCAACACCAGCTTCATAAAGAGCACGAGCTCCTTCAGCTGTGGCAATGTTGCCGGCAATCAAGGTACGAGTTGGGAAGTGGTCACGGATTTCTTTGATCTTACGAAGAACACCTGCTGAGTGACCGTGAGCCGTATCGATGACAATCGCGTCTGCACCCGCTTCAAAAAGGGCTTCTGCACGTTCAAAAGTATCAGATGTGACACCAACAGCACCCGCAACCAAGAGACGACCAAATTCATCCTTCGCAGCATTTGGGAACTCAATCACTTTCTCAATATCTTTGATGGTAATCAAGCCTGACAAACGACCATTTTCATCAACCAATGGCAATTTTTCAATACGATGCTTGTGAAGAATAGCCTCCGCAGTCGCAAGATCTGTTCCAACTGGTGCTGTTACCAAAGCATCGCTTGTCATGTTGGTCGAAATTGGCTGTGAATAGTCGGAAATGAAACGCATATCACGGTTGGTGATAATACCGACCAACTTACGATTTTCTAATGTTTCAACGATTGGCACACCTGAAATACGATAAGTTGCCATCAATTTCTCAGCTTCAGCAATGGTGTGTTCTGGTGTTAAGAAGAATGGATCGATAATGACTCCATTTTCAGAACGTTTTACCTTACGCACCTCATCAGCCTGCTCTGCGATAGACATATTCTTATGGATGACACCCAAACCACCTGCACGCGCCATAGCGATAGCCATTTTGCTATCTGTTACGGTATCCATGGCAGCAGAAATAATCGGAAGATTAAGGGTCAAATTTGGTGCTAATTGTGTTTTTAAATCAATATCATGTGGTAATACATGACTTTCAGCCGGAATAAGTAATACATCGTCGAAAGTAAAGCCTTTTTTCAAAAATTTAGTGTCCCAGTTTGACATTTTCTTCCTCTTTTCTTATTTAATATGTAGCATGATTGCTATTTGTATTTTAATTATGATAACATTTTGAAATCATTTGTCAATCATTATTCGCTTTAATATCATCATTCCTAAAAATTCAGAAAATTCTATTCAGTTTTACATATAAAATTCGAACGTTTGTTTTTTGCTGCGTCGTAAAATAAATGAAAAAAGCAACATTTTCTCAACATTGCTCTTTCATTGTTAACCTTATTTAAAATAGTTAATTCCCATAGCAGATTTCACTTGGTCAAGAGTTGTAGCAGCAACTTGGCGAGCTTTTTGGCTACCTGCTTCCAACATTGCATAGACCTGTCCCATATCCTGTGCAAACTCCAGACGGCGTTCACGGATTGGTCCTAATTCTCTCTCTAAAATATCCAGCAAATAACGTTTAGTCTTCACATCGCCCAAACCACCACGTTCATAGTGCTCCTTCATAGCCTCAATCTCAGCCTTATCTTCTTCGCGCCCAAAAACGTCAAGATAGTGGAAAACCATGTTTCCTTCAATCTTACCTGGGTCTTCAACACGAATGTGGTTAGGATCTGTGTACATGGACATGACTTTCTTTTTGAGTGTATCCATGTCATCTGCCAAGTAAATACCATTTCCAAGTGACTTAGACATCTTGGCATTACCGTCCAAACCTGGCAAGCGACCAGCTGCCTCATTTTCAGGATAAATGCCCTCCGGCTCTACCAAAATATCAGTCTGGTAAGCATGGTTAAAGCTACGAACGATTTCACGAGTCTGCTCAATCATCGGTTTCTGGTCATTTCCAACAGGGACAAAATTTGCCTTGAAGGCTGTGATGTCAGCAGCTTGAGACACAGGATAGACCAAGAAACCAGCTGGAATTCCTTCGCCAAATCCCTTCTGAGCAATCTCGGTTTTTACAGTTGGATTACGTTCTAGACGTGCAACAGATACCAAGTTCATGTAGTACATGGTCAACTCTGCCAATTCAGGAATTTGACTCTGGATGAAAATCGTTGTCTTAGCTGGATCAAGTCCTGCCGCTAGATAATCTAGTGCTACGTTTCCAACGGATTCAACAATCTTTTGCGGTTCCTTTGCATGATCTGTCAACGCTTGTTGATCTGCTAAAAAGACAAAAAGTTCATGTTGACCTGCATCCTGTAATAAAACACGATTTTTCAACGAACCAACATAATGTCCAATATGTAATTTGCCTGTTGGACGGTCTCCTGTTAGGATAATCGGTTTACTCATAAAATATTCTCCTTTTACATAATAAAAGCCCACGCACAGAAAACTGTGCGAGGGCGTCAAGGACACGGTGCCACCTCACTTATAAGCATTAAATAAGCTTACATCTTTTTGCACATAAGGCCTGCTAGCCGAATCCTTATTTATTCAGATTCTATTCACTCAGTCCATTCATAAGCGACTCTTGTTTGTTTCCACCAACCACAAACTCTCTAAAAATTATCCACTTACTACTCTTCTGATTGATTCCTATTATAACCGCAAAAAATTAGAAAGTCAAGCTGACAAAGCCTTGACGATACTGTCTAAATTAGGGATAATAGAAATTGCTTTTATAACACTAACCAAGGAGAATATATGAAAGAACGTATAAAGGACTTTATCTCTGTCACACTCGGATCAGTTGTCATGGCCATTGGATTTAACAGTTTTTTTCTAGAGAATAATATCGTATCTGGTGGTGTCGGAGGTTTAGCAATCGCACTCAATGCTCTTCTGGGGTGGAGTCCATCTGACTTTGTCCTCTACTGTAACATCCCTTTATTAATCATCTGTTGGTTTTTCTTAGGAAAATCTGTATTTATCAAAACTGTCTATGGTGCTGTCATTTATCCTCTTTGCATCAAGTTGACAGCAGGTTTACCCAACTTGACAGAAAATCCTCTCCTAGCTGCTATTTTCGGTGGAATTATCCTAGGTTTTGGACTTGGGCTTGTTTTCCTTGGAAATTCTTCTACTGGTGGGACAGGTATTCTTATTCAATTTATTCACAAGTACACCCCTTTATCATTAGGTCTGACAATGGCTATTATTGATGGTATTATCGTTGGTCTTGGATTTATTGCCTTCGATACTGATACTGTTATGTACTCGATTATTGCCCTAATGACCATTACTTATATTGTCAACCGCATGATGTCTGGTACCCAATCTTCTCGAAATGTCATGATTATTTCTCAAAAATCAGAAGAAATAAAAGACTATATTACTAAAGTTGCTGATCGCGGTGTGACAGAACTTCCAATTATCGGTGGCTTTACAGGGGTTGACAAGCGCATGTTGATGACTACCACCTCTATTCCAGAAATGCAGAAACTGGAGACAGCGGTATTAGAAATTGATGAAACTGCCTTTATGGTTGTTATGCCTGCGAGTCAGGTGCGCGGACGTGGCTTCAGTCTTCAAAAAGACTATAAACATTATGATGAAGATATCTTGATTCCAATGTAATTCATTGAAAATTCAAGTTCTTTCTAGTACAATAAAACTAATAGACAGAAATAGAGGAGAAACTATGCTTACAGTATCAGACGTGTCGCTACGTTTCAGCGATCGTAAATTATTCGATGATGTCAACATTAAGTTTACAGCAGGAAATACCTATGGATTGATTGGTGCTAATGGTGCCGGAAAATCTACATTTTTGAAAATTCTTGCTGGTGACATCGAGCCATCAACAGGTCATATTTCACTTGGACCAGACGAACGCCTTTCTGTACTACGTCAGAACCATTTCGACTATGAAGATGAGCGCGTGATTGACGTTGTTATCATGGGGAACGAGCGACTTTACAGCATCATGAAAGAAAAAGATGCTATTTACATGAAGGAAGATTTTTCTGATGAAGATGGTGTTCGTGCTGCTGAATTAGAAGGTGAGTTTGCTGAACTTGGTGGCTGGGAAGCTGAAAGTGAAGCTTCTCAATTGCTCCAAAACCTCAACATTTCAGAAGACCTCCACTACCAAAACATGAGCGAATTGACCAACGGTGAGAAGGTTAAGGTCCTCTTGGCTAAGGCCCTCTTTGGTAAGCCTGATGTTCTTCTTTTGGACGAACCAACCAACGGTCTCGATATCCAATCTATCAACTGGCTCGAAGATTTCTTGATTGACTTTGAAAATACGGTTATCGTTGTATCCCACGACCGCCACTTCTTAAACAAAGTATGTACCCATATGGCCGACCTAGACTTCGGTAAAATCAAGATTTTCGTTGGTAACTACGACTTCTGGAAACAATCTAGTGAATTAGCAGCTAAACTACAAGCTGACCGTAATGCCAAAGCAGAAGAAAAAATCAAGGAATTACAAGAATTCGTTGCTCGTTTCTCTGCTAATGCCTCTAAGTCTAAGCAAGCTACTTCACGTAAGAAGATGTTGGATAAAATCGAGTTGGAAGAAATCATTCCTTCTAGCCGTAAGTACCCATTTATCAACTTCAAATCAGAACGTGAAATCGGTAATGACCTCTTAACAGTTGAAAACTTGAAAGTTGTCATCGATGGCGAAACGATTCTTGACAATATCAGCTTTATCCTGCGTCCAGGTGACAAGACTGCTCTTATTGGTCAAAATGACATCCAAACAACTGCTCTCATTCGTGCTCTTATGGGCGATATTGAATATGAAGGTACTGTCAAGTGGGGTGTCACTACTAGTCAATCCTACTTACCAAAAGACAATACTCGTGACTTCGATACAAACGAATCTATCCTTGATTGGCTCCGTCAATTCGCCAGCAAAGAAGAAGATGACAATACCTTCTTGCGTGGTTTCTTAGGGCGTATGCTCTTCTCGGGTGATGAGGTTAACAAACCTGTAAACGTCTTGTCAGGGGGCGAAAAAGTGCGCGTGATGTTGTCAAAACTCATGCTCCTCAAGTCAAATGTCTTGGTCTTAGATGATCCAACCAACCACTTGGACTTGGAGTCAATTTCCAGTCTGAACGATGGTTTGAAAGCTTTTAAAGAGTCCATCATCTTTGCCAGCCACGACCACGAATTTATTCAAACTTTAGCAAACCATATCATCGTCATTTCTAAAAACGGTGTTATCGATCGAATCGATGAAACTTACGATGAATTTTTGGAAAATGCTGAAGTACAAGCTAAAGTACAAGAACTTTGGAAAGCATAATAAAAAGGCGATTTATTCGCCTTTTCTTTTAAATCTATGAAAAAAATATTTACAAAAACATCCATTTATTATCTCCTATCTTTCCTTATTCCGCTGACTATTATTTCTATCGTCTTAGCATTTCAAGGAATCTGGTGGGGAAGTGATACAACAATATTGGCCAGTGATGGCTTCCATCAGTATGTTATTTTTAATCAAACATTACGAAATACTTTACACGGAGACGGCTCTCTCTTTTACACATTTTCAAGTGGTTTAGGACTCAATTTTTATGCTCTATCCTCCTATTACCTAGGTTCATTCCTGTCTCCAATTGTCTTTTTCTTTGATTTACAATCCATGCCTGACGCTATCTATCTTGTCACTATTGTCAAATTTGGATTGACTGGATTGTCAACTTATGTCAGCCTAAAGTGTATCCATAAAAATTTGAAAGAAGAATGGGCACTATTACTCGCTACTAGTTTTTCTCTGATGAGTTTTAGTACAAGTCAATTAGAAATAAACAACTGGCTAGACGTTTTTATACTCCTCCCACTAATTCTTCTTGGATTACATCGATTATTAAAAAAACAGGGTCCGATTCTCTACTACATAACATTAACATGCTTGTTTATTCAAAACTATTACTTCGGGTATATGGTGGCTATTTTTCTAACATTATGGACATTGGTTCAATTATCATGGATAGATAGTCAGAGAATCAAAAGATTTATCAACTTTACAATAGTGTCAATTTTATCTGCTCTAAGTAGCATGTTCATGTTGTTACCAACCTACTTGGATTTAAAAACTCATGGTGAGACATTTACAAAAATTGTCAACCTAAAAACCGAAGACTCTTGGTATCTGGACTTCTTTGCAAAAAACTTAGTTGGTAGCTTTGATACAACAAAATTCGGTTCTATTCCCATGATCTCTGTTGGTCTCGTTCCACTAATACTCGCTTTATTATTCTTTACATTAAAAGAAATAAAACCAACTGTCAAACTCTCCTATGCTCTATTCTTTACATTCATTATTTCAAGTTTCTACTTACAACCACTCAATCTTTTTTGGCAAGGTATGCATGCGCCAAACATGTTCCTCTATCGTTATGCATGGGCTCTATCAATAACCGTTATCTATTTAGCAGCAGAGACATTGGTACGACTACGTCAAGTAAGTATTAAAAATTTTACTCTGATTGTTTCATTTTTACTCATTTGCTTTGCTTCTACCTTTATTTTTAGAGATCATTATGAGTTTCTAATGGATGTAAATTTCCTACTCACACTAGAATTTCTAATAGCCTACTTCATTCTTTTTGTAGCAATGATTCGCTATAAATCATCCTTAAAATGGACTAATATTGTTTTATTGTTCTTCACTTTCTTAGAACTTGGATTACATAGTCATTATCAGGTTCAGGGGATTTCTGATGAATGGCATTTCCCTAGCCGATCAAACTATGAAGAAAAATTGACAGATATTGACAGTATTGTAAAGTCTACAAAGACTACAACTGATTCATTTTATCGTATAGAACGTCTATTACCACAAACTGGCAATGATAGCATGAAATTCAATTACAACGGTATTTCTCAATTCTCCTCCATTCGAAACCGTGCTTCCAGCTCAGTACTAGATAAGCTCGGTTTCCGTTCAGACGGTACCAATTTGAATCTTCGTTATCAGAATAATACAATTATTGCTGATAGCCTATTCGGAATCAAATATAATTTAGCTACTACGGACCCAAATAAGTTTGGTTTCACACTGAATCAGAGTCAGTCTACTATTAATCTTTACGAAAATAGTTTTAATCTAGGATTAGCACTATTGACTGAAGGGATTTACAGAGATGTCAATTTTACAAATCTGACTCTCGATAATCAAACAAATTTTCTTAATCAACTAACAGGGCTATCTCAAAAATACTACCACACTTTATCAGATGTTATTTCACAAAATACAGTTGAACTGAACAATCGAATGACTGTCAACAAAGTTGACAATGAGGATGCTGCAAAGGCAACTTTCTTAGTAAATATACCTGCAAATAGCCAAGTATACTTAAATTTGCCAAATTTAACATTCTCAAATGAGAATCAAAAAAAGGTTGTCATTACTGTCAATAATCAGTCAAGTGAGTTTACACTAGATAATACTTTCTCTTTCTTCAATGTGGGGAGCTTTACTACAGATGTACAAGTTCAAGTCGATGTATATTTTCCTGAAAATAATCAAGTTTCTTTTGATAAACCACAATTTTATCGATTGGACTTATTAGCTTTCCAACAGGCTATTTCCATTCTCCAAGAAAAACAAGTAGTAACAAAAACTGATGGTAATAAAGTAACCGTTGATTTTGTAACCGATAAAGAAGCCTCACTCCTCCTTACTTTACCCTATGATAAAGGATGGAATGCAACCATTGATGGTAAACCTATCAAAATCCAAAAAGCGCAAGAGGGTTTTATGAAAGTGGATGTAAGTCCAGGTCAAACTAAACTAGTTTTAACCTTTATACCAAATGGTTTCTATCTAGGTTTACTGATTTCTTTTGGTGCAGTTTTTGTATTTTTCTCCTATCAATTCATTGGATACTATTATTCTAAGAACCGAGAATCCTAAACTTTCTCGGTTTTTTCTTGTAAAAAACAAAAAACCTTGATCTCTCAAGGTTTCCTATGCTTTATCTACTCCGCCAACAGGGCTCGAACCTGTGACATCATGATTAACAGTCATGCGCTCTACCAACTGAGCTATGGCGGAAGAAATAGTCCGTACGGGATTCGAACCCGTGTTACCGCCGTGAAAAGGCGGTGTCTTAACCCCTTGACCAACGGACCATTTTTAGAACAATAACTAGTATAATACATGTGACTTTGTTTGTCAATACATTTTTTTGATTTTTTATTGTATTGACAGAGTAGTAAATTCCCAAAGTAAGTTCTAGTCTGTCTTAAAAACTGGAAACTAGAATGAGACAAAGAAATAAGGTAGAACTTACTATGGGACAAGTTGGTAATCGACAATGAAAAACAAACACTTAACTCTCTCTGATCGCAACGATATTCAAATAGGAATTGAACAACTTAAGCCCTTCTCGGCTATCGCTGTTAAACTAGGAAAAGATCCGTCCACAATCTCAAAAGAAGTTCGGAGAAATAGAGTGGTGAAAGAGAACTCTAGTACTTCCAATTGTGAGGCCTGCCCTCTGCTAAAAAAGGCTCCCTACGTTTGTAATGCCTGTCCGAAAAAGAGAAGCAACTGCGGATACCAGAAACAGTTCTACTACGCAAAAAGAGCTCAGCTTGATTATGAAGCTAAACTCTCAGATTCAAGAACAGGTGTTGCCCTAAATAAAGAAGAATTCTATCGCATGGACGAGATTGTCTCTTCTGCCATCAAAAAAGGACAACACCTCAACCACATCATCGCCTCAAACGAACTGGCGGCATCCAGAGCTTCTATCTACCGATATCTTGAAAAGGGCTATCTGTCCACAAAGCCTATTGATTTCCCCCGTGTCGTGAAATTCAGAAAACGGAGAACCAGAAAACTACAACTCATTCCTAAAACTGCCAAAGAAGGACGGTCTTACGAGGACTTCCAACGCTTTCTCACAAAAGAAGGCATCAGCTACTGGCTGGAAATGGACACCGTTACTGGACGGATCGGCGGAAAGGTACTTCTCACCTTCAACCTCTCCTTCTGTAACTTTATCTTCGCTCGGTTACTTGATAATAAAACTACTAATGAGGTCACTAAACACCTCTACGCTATCAAGAATGCCCTGCATCAGAAAGAGATGGACTTCTGCGAACTATTCCCTGTCATTCTGACCGACAATGGTGGTGAATTCGCTAGAGTAGACGACATCGAA
>NZ_JAIJZQ010000042.1:0-9802 GCF_019754195.1 Streptococcus sp. 2018037 | reverse complement strand
ATCCCTTTAGGGATAATGGCAAGTAGTACGAATGCCTCTTTAAGAGGCTAGTGACGAGTCAAAAGCAGTGAGGCTTGAACAAAGTGAAAGCCAGCGTCTTTAGGCGCTGGCTGGTGATGTGGGCTTACAGCCCTTGTTCAAACCACCCGTTTGACGGGTGGTCATGATTTTGTACGGTGGGTAGTTTTTTGTGGCTCAGAATATTTCTGACATTGTAGTACTGTTAGATTTGCTATAATACTTCTACTTTACTACGTTGATAATGGGAAAACAGTTGTTTCCTGTATTTAAGGTGTTGATTAATTTGGGAAAGGATGTATTTGTTTCTTGTGGGCTGATGACAAGCTTTCATGGGGCTGTTTGAGGATTTCTCTAAGCGGTGAAAGTTTTGTCATGGGGCTGTTCTTCTTATCTCTTATTGTCTTGGAAAAGTATGTAAAATTTTTAGGTGTTTTTTTGACAAATAAATGAAAATATTGCACAAAATACTTGACAAATCGCTTGTTATACTAGTATAACAAGGCTTGACTTTACAGCCAAGCCTTTCCTAATTGCTAAAAAAGGAGATTCAATTGATGGGCAAGAAACTGATAAAGAGCACAGCTATTGGAGTAGCGTCTCTTAGCTCATTTGTAATTGCAAATGGTGTGCATGCTGAAGAAGCTGTAAATACCCCTACAAGCCCTGTAGAGAGCCCTGAGGTGTCTCTGACAGCTAGTGTAGGTATCGAGACGGTATCAGGTGTTATCGTGACCAATGGTACTGCTGCTGTAACAGAAACACCGACTGAAGCAACAGTTGATCAGGCGGCTAGCATTAAGACTGCTGCTGACCAGGCTGTAACTGATCAGACAGCTGTGGTGGTGGATGCGAGTGTTGCCGAAGAAAATGCCGCAAACGTGGTTGAAAGGTCCACTGAAGTGGTTGCAGAGGCTGAAACAAACAAGGCCGAAGCAAGGGATGAGAACATTGCGAATGCTGAAACAAGGGTGGCTGATACGCAAACAGCTATCTCAGAAGCTGAAAGTAATGCTACTCAAGCTGCTCAAAACACAGCTGAAGCACAAGCAAAAGCCGATGATGCACAAGCTAAAGTAAATAGTGACCAAGCGGCCATTGACGCTCAAGAGACTGTTGTGGACAATGCTCAAACAGCTGTGGATAATGCACAAGCAGTTCTAGATGGCACAGGTAAAGAGACAATTATCGCAGAACGTGATAATGCTGCAAGTGACCTTGAAGTTGCTAGAGCAGACGAAACCAAAGCTCAAAGCGACCTTACTAAGGCTCAAGAAGCTGATGCAAAGAAAGCAAGTGACTTGGCAACTGCTAAAGCAACCGAAGCAACTCAATCTGCTACAGCTAGCCAAACTGCAAGCGACCTTGCACAAGCACAAGCAGACGCTACTAAAGCAGCAGCTGACTTGGTAAATGCCAATACGGCAGTTGATAAGGCCCAGAAGGCACTAGACGGTACTGGTGCAGCTGCAATCATTGCAGAACGTGATGATGCACAAGCTGACCTTACACAAGCTCAAGCAGACGAAACCAAAGCTCAAAGCGACCTTACAACTGCACAAGCCGCAGATGCTAAAAAGGCCAGCGACATCGCAAGCCTTACTGAAACTAAAACACAACAACAAGCTACTGCTGACCAAACAGCTACAGCCCTTGCAACAGCACAAGCAGATGCAAAAACCAAAGCAGACGCAAAAACAACTGCCGACAACAAAGTGGCAGACCTTACAGCTCAAATCGATGCTATCGAAAACATGACAGTGCCAACATTGTCACAAGATGTTATCAATGCGTATAAGGCGTTTGTGGCAAGTAAAACAACTGCCAACAAAGATGCATTGTTTGATGCAATTCAAGCATGGTATAACACACAACCGTTTTCAAATTTAGTTTCACCAATTGATAAAACAGTTGTTGATCCATCTAGCTTAACAGAAGAACAAGTAACAGCATTGTCACAATATAGTGCATATGTGATGAATAATCTTCGTCAACAAGTATGGGGAAATTCTGCTCAACTTGTAATCGTAACAACAGATTCTATTGATGCTGCAATGCAAATTGCCAAAAATTATACAGCTGAAAATAAATCTACATTAGACCATAGTTATACAGCATTAAGGAATGATGGTAATGCAAATGTAACATATTCAACAGAAAACATTGGACTTATCTCAACAAATACCACCACAATGACTGAATTGTACAAAGGTATTCTTGAACTTGCAACATATACATTGGGTACAGATTATAACCAAAATTACGGTCACGTAATTGCAACATTGGGTTATGGTACAACTCCAAATGTAAAACGTAGTACAGCATTTGTAACAAGTGTAACAGCAAGTGGTACAGGTCGTGCACATACAATTGTATTTACCGATAATGCCAATGTAAGTAACACTATCGCTGCACCATACGACACAACAGCCCTCAAGGCTGAGTTGGCAACGGCTAAGACAGTACAGGCTCAAGCGACACAAGCTGACAACCACGCACAAGCAACCCTTGCTAGTGCAACAACTGCTAACAACCAAGCTCAATCAGCTTTACAAGCAACTACAGCTCAATTGACTGCTTTGAAAACTACTGCTGACCAAACACCAGCGGTACAAGCTACCTTGACAAGTGCAACCGCTACTCGTCAAGCCGCAGAAACGCGCCTTGCTGCTGCTCAACAAGCCGTTGACAACCTCAATGCTGACGTAGCAACCAAGACTAAAGCCCTTGAAGATGCGAAATCGGTTCAAGCAAAAGCTGTCGCAGCAGACACAAGTGCCAAAGCAACTCTTGCTCAGGCAAGAACTACAAATGACAAGGCTCACTCTGCACTTGCTGCAACTCGTGCAACCATTGCAAGCCTTGAAGCAATCGCAGACCAAACACCAGCCGCCCAGGCTACCTTGACAAGTGCAACCGCTGCTCGTCAAGCTGCTGAAACTCGCTTGGCTAAGGCTCAACAAGCTGTTGACAACCTCAACGCTGACGTGGCAACCAAGACTAGAGCTCTTGAAGATGCGAAAAGTCAATTGGCTGCTGAAGAAGCAAAATTGGCTCAACTGAAAGAAGCTAAGTCTACCAGCGAAGTCGTTCTTGCAGAAGCTCAGTCGAAAGTAGAGGCATTGAAGGCTGAAGAAGCTAAGATTGCAGATGAAATTGCTGTATTGAAAGCGCAACTTGCCGAACAATTGGCTAAGCTTGCAGCACTCAAAAATGCTGACCAAGTCCTTGCAGATGCTCAAGCAGAGCTTGCAAAAGCTATCAAGGCTCACACTGCTGCTAAAGCAACCCTTGACGCTGAAATCGATAAGTTGGACCAATTCTTGAAGAACCAACGTGATGCTAAAGCTCAATATGAGGCTGTGAAGGAGGCTTATACCCAAGCACAGATTGTGGCTCAGAGACAAGCTATCAATGATGCAGGCGGTCAACCGATTGCTATCACAGATAAAGTTGGTAAGATTGTGGGCTACTTTGATGGCAACCAAACTGCAGGTACTAAGCTACAGCCAATCACTTATAGCAGAGTTGAAAAGTATAGACAGCTGCCACAAACGGGCTCACAAGAGAGCCTTTTGGTATTGTTAGGCTACACGGCCCTTGCTGGTCTTGGACTAGGTTATGCAAAAAAACGGAGAAGAGGATAGGAAAGAATGGCAGAATAATTGGCGCGGAGTAATGCTCAAATTTCACAACTGCGTGATCATGCAGAGCGACTTCGTAAAGGGTAGGCTCATTTGGAAGATCCCGCGGCAAGGGTAGCTATCCAGAATGCGCGAGCTAATGAAAAATTAGCTAACATGGAGCGTTACGGCGTCCATGCAACTATTCGCTGATTCAAATGAACTGGAGAAGTCCTGGTTTGTAGGAGAAAGATGAAAAAGAAATTATTAAGATTAGGTTTTGTAGCCTTGTCAGTTTTGGTGTTAACGGCTTGTCAGGTGGGAACGAAAGAATATCTATCTGTTTCTTTTAAGGGGTACGATGGTTATGGAACTGCAACCGTATCTCTTGATAGGGAGGAGCTGGTTGCCAAACTTTATGGGAAGGATGCAACAGATGAGGAACAAGATGCTGTCCATGATGGGGTGTCTGTTTCAGTAGATGGCTCTGAGGCATTGAGCAATGGAGATAAGGTAAAAGTAACAGTTGATGTGGATAAGGAATCGGCTGTGGCTAGTAAGATAAAATCTGAAACCTATACCTACGATGTATCGGGTCTTACAGAAACAACAGAAATTAGTTCTCAGGATCTGGTAAAAAAGCTGGCAGTTACTTATACTGGCATTAGTGGTCAGGCAGATTATCCAGAAATCAGTATTGACAGTACTATTCTCTATCCTATTGGGGAGAATGGTGATGATATATTGAAACCTTCCGCAAGCAATAGTACACCAATTTCGAATGGAGATATGATTGCTTTTTCGGTAGAGAAAGCAGAATTAGCCATGAATACAGGCTATGTATTGACAGATGATAAGGAAATTAGTCTTGAGGTTTCTGGTTTGGATAAAATTCCTGATACTGTTAGTGAAATTAAAAATCTAGCTGACTTGCTTGCTATTGCCCAAGAGCAGGCTGAAAAAGATTTTGCAGAGGAAAACCTTACCAGTCAGTATAGTTTGAAGCGTCATCATATTTTTTATCGTCATGACTATCAAGAGACTAAAGGGTGGAAGAATAGTTATTATGGGGATTTAGCTATTGTTTATGAGTATGTTAATGCAAAAGAAGATTCTTTTGTCAAAACTTCAACAGATTTCTATGTTTACAATTTCTCTAAATTGATTATTGACAAGGATGGTATTGTTACACTAGAAGCACCGAGTGAACTAGATAAAGATAAAATGGTTAAACTATCTGCTCAGTCGGATCATTTTTATCGTGATAGTATCGATGATGTCTATGCAAGCTTGACTAATCTCGAGTATAGGGATGTTACAACAGAGGTGGAATCTGCTGTTAACAGACAGTAAGAATAGTTTGATATGAAGGAACACTGAGAAATTGGTGTTTCTTTTTTATTAAGAGGGCTTATGAGTTGCTATGGATAGATCTACTCTTTTTCAGTAAATTTTCCTTGTTTTTTTGTTTTCTATGTGGTATACTTAACAAGTTAATTAAAAGGTTAAGGGGATGCCTATGAATCGTATTGCATTAGAAATTGAGAAGTACCTGCACGAGATTGTTTTGAGTTCGGAGAATCAATTGGAGATTTTGGTTGGTTCTTGTCAAAGCACGGTGAAGTTGACGAATACGCAGGAGCATATTTTGATGCTTATTGAAAAGGCTGCATATACTAATACTGAGATTGCTAAGGAGTTGAATGTTAGTCAGGCTGCGATCACGAAGGCTACAAAGTCATTAGTTGCTCAGGGGTTATTGGTGGCGGTTAGAGATGATAAGGATGCTCGTATTGTTCGCTTTAGTTTGACTGAGGCTGCTAAGCCTATTGCTGCAGAGCATGCTCATCATCACGCGCATACCTTGGAAGCTTATGAAGAGCTTTTGGAAAATTATAGTCTCGAAGAGCAGGAGTCAATTGCTCGATTCTTAAGTGAGTTAGTGGAGAAGATTAGAAAATAAATGAGATATATTACTGTGGAAGACTTGTCGTTTTACTACGACAAAGAACCGGTTTTAGAACATATTCATTATTATCTTGATAGTGGGGAATTTGTGACTTTGACTGGTGAGAATGGCGCAGCCAAGACAACCCTTATTAAGGCGACTTTGGGAATATTGAAGCCCAAACAAGGGAGGGTTTCTATTGCTGAGAAGAGTATAAAAGGTAAGAAGTTGAGAATGGCCTATTTACCTCAGCAAATTGCAAGTTTTAATGCTGGTTTTCCGAGCACGGTTTACGAATTTGTAAAATCAGGGCGTTATCCTCGACAAGGTTGGTTTCGTCGTTTGACAGCCCATGATGAGGAACATGTTCGGATTAGTTTGGAATCAGTTGGAATGTGGGAACATCGGGATAAGCGCTTAGGTGCCTTGAGTGGTGGGCAGAAGCAACGTGCGGTCATTGCGCGTATGTTTGCCTCTGATCCAGATATTTTTATTCTGGATGAACCGACAACAGGGATGGATGCAGGGACCAAGGATGCTTTTTACCAGCTCATGCATCATTCGGCTAAGAAGCATGGAAAGTCGGTTCTGATGATAACTCATGATCCTGATGAGTTGAATAGGTATGCTGATCGAAACATTCACTTGGTTCGTGATCAGCAGTCTCCTTGGCGTTGTTTCAATGTTCATGAAGCGGATGAGGAGGTTGCCGATGTTTGATCTATCTGTATTTCATTATGACTTTATGCAGCGTGCTTTCCTGGCAATCATTGCGATGAGTCTGTTCTCGCCTATTTTGGGGGTCTTTTTGATACTCAGACGACAGAGTTTGATGTCGGATACTCTTAGTCATGTTTCGTTGGCGGGAGTTGCATTTGGTTTGGTATTGGGGATTTCACCAACGCTTTCGACTGTTCTTGTCGTTATTGTGGCAGCTGTATTTTTAGAGTATTTGCGGACAATTTACAAGAATTTTATGGAAATTGGGACGGCTATCCTCATGTCGACTGGTTTGGCTATTTCGCTCATTGTCATGAATAAATCTGGTGGGAAATCAGGGCTTAGCCTGGAACAATATCTGTTTGGCTCAATTGTGACGATTAGTCAGGAGCAGGTAATTGCTTTGTTTACGATTGCTGTGATTGTCATTGTGCTGACATTGCTGTTTTTACGTCCGATGTATATTCTTACTTTTGATGAGGATACGGCATTTGTAGATGGGTTGCCTGTGCGAGCTATGTCCATTGCCTTCAATGTGGTGACTGGTGTTGCCATTGCCTTAATGATTCCTGCGGCAGGTGCTTTGCTGGTTTCAACAATTATGGTGTTGCCTGCTTCTATTGCATTGCGACTTGGTAAGAGTTTTAAAGCTGTTATCTTTACTGGGATGGGCATTGGCTTTTTTGGAATGGTCATGGGGTTGCTGACTTCTTACTATGCAGAAACCCCAGCTAGTGCAAGTATTACCTTGATTTTCATTAGTATTTTCTTACTGGTGAATGTTGTTCAAAAATTTAAAAAATAAGGAGTTAAGATGAAAAAAGTTGGTTTATTATTATTGTCTGTCTCAGCTTTGCTTTTAGGGGCTTGTGGCAATAGCACGGCTTCTGAAGATGGGAAGTTGAATATTGTAACGACCTTTTATCCTGTTTATGAGTTTACCAAGCAGGTGGCAGGTGATGAGGCAAATGTTGATCTGTTGGTTAAGGCTGGGACAGAGGTTCATGGTTATGAGCCGTCAGCTAAAGATATTGCTCGTATCCAAGAGGCAGATGCTTTTGTTTATGAAAATGAAAATATGGAAACATGGGTTCATGATGTTGAAAAATCACTTGATACAACAAAGGTTAATGTGATTAGTGCGACGGAAGGGATGCTCTTGTTGCCAGGTAGTGAAGAAGGTGAGGATCACGACCATAGTGAGGAGGGGCATAGCCATGCTTATGATCCGCATGTATGGTTGTCTCCTGAGCGTGCCATCACACTTGTAGAAAATATTCGTGATAGTTTGGTAGCTAAATATCCAGAAAAGAAAGATGCTTTTGAAACAAATGCGGCAGCCTATATTGAGAAATTAGATGCTTTAGATATGAAGTATTCTGAAACATTATCTGCTGCGAAACAGAAATACTTTGTTACACAGCATACTGCATTTGCATATTTGGCTTTGGACTATGGTTTGAAACAAGTTTCTATTACAGGTGTTGCTGCAGATGAGGATCCGACTCCATCACGTCTAGCAGAATTAACAGAGTATATCAATAAATATGGTATTAAGTATATCTATTTTGAAGAAAATGCGTCAAAATCTGTTGCAGAAACACTTGCTAAAGAGACTGGGGTTCAGTTGGACGTTCTTAATCCTCTTGAAAGTTTGACGGATGAGGATATGAAAAATGGTAAGGATTATATTTCTGTTATGGAAGATAATCTGACTGCCCTTGAAAAAACAACTTCCCAAGAAGGTTCTGAAATTTTGCCAGAAGAAGGTGCTGAGACTGCGCAAACTGTCTATAATGGTTATTTTGAAGATAGTGCCGTAAAAGATCGTACTCTTTCAGATTATGCAGGTGAGTGGCAATCTGTTTATCCATACTTGCTTGATGGTACACTAGATCAGGTCTGGGATTACAAGGCTAAGATCAAAGGTGGTATGACAGCTGAAGAGTACAAGGCTTATTACGATACAGGCTACAAAACAGATGTTGATCAAATTAACATTACAGATAATACCATGGAATTTGTAGTGGGAGATAAGAAAGAAAAATTCACGTATAAGTATGTGGGTTATAAGATTTTGACCTACAAAAAAGGAAATCGTGGTGTTCGTTTCTTGTTTGAAGCAACGGATGCAAATGCTGGTAACTATAAGTATGTTCAATTTAGCGACCACAATATTGCCCCTGTTAAAACAGGTCACTTCCATATCTATTTTGGTGGAGAGAGCCAAGAAAAACTTTTGGAAGAATTGGAAAACTGGCCGACATACTACCCTGTTGGTTTGACTGGTTTGGAAATTGGTCAGGAAATGCTGGCTCACTAAGAATAATGAGAAGACTGGGCAAGATGTTCAGTCTTTCTTCTTGACAATTTTTGACTACAAATGTAAACTAAAGTTAGAAAATGATTGTTGGGAGGTGAATGTGTGGAGCAGACAATTTCTGCTGCGGAGTGGCAGGTCATGCGGGTTCTGTGGGCCTATCCTGGTGCAACTTCTCAGGAAATTATTCAGGCCTTGCAGGAAGGTTTTGATTGGCAGGCGACGACCATTAAGACACTTTTAGGGCGGCTGCGGAAGAAAAATTATTTGAGAATGGATAAGGAAACCAGCAAGTACCACTACTACCCGCTGATCAGTGAAGAGGAACATTTGCAGGGGCAGGTGGAGCTCTTACTAGCTACCATATGTTCCACAAAACAGGGGCAACTGGTTGAAAAACTGCTAGACACAGGGACATTTTCCCAAAAAAGCCTAGAAAATCTGGCCAGCAAAATCTCTCAGCTACAAAGGACTGCACCCGAGCAAATCGCTTGTCGGTGCTTGGCTGGTCAATGTACCTGTGGGCATCATCATACTCTTCGAAAATCAACCTCAGACGTTGTTGACTTGACTTGATGAGTGTAAAGCTCCGGTGGAGCTTTACAGCCTGCTACCTGAAAATGCGAAAGTAGTAGGGGTCTATCTGCTCTTGGAGAAACGAAGACGTTCGCCCAATTTCCAACCTTCAAAGGTTCGGCGAACCTTTTTGTAGCGAACAGGTTCGCTTTGTTTCCAACCTTCAAAGGTTCCCCGAACCTTTGAAGCTAGTCTGAATCTGATTTTCATTGAGTATAAAAAAGGAGAAAGAACATGAAGCAAACTTTGAAATTGAAAAACTTATCGTGTCAGAACTGTGTCAAACACGTGACCAATCACCTCTTGGACTTGGATGGGTTGGAAGAGGTGAAAATCCAGCTGGATCAGCAGGTGGCGGAGGTGGAAACCTCTGTAGCCTATGACTTGGAGCGTTACCAAGAGGTGCTGGAAGATACTATCTATGAAGTGGAAGAATTGATATAAGCGAAAAAGCAGCCGGCGGGCTGCTTTTTTCTACCATTTGTCAAGTTCATCAAGGTATTTGACGAAAAATATTTTGTGTCTCGTAATCCAAATAAGGAAATTATTTTATTTTTGACTAAAGTTTAGTGTAAAAAGTGTATACAAAAGCAACAC
>NZ_JAIJZQ010000041.1:0-9999 GCF_019754195.1 Streptococcus sp. 2018037 | reverse complement strand
GTATTTTTCTATGATGCGGAGCATTATTTTTATCTTTAAGTGCTTGCTTTAATTCTTCGACTTGTGTTTGGGTAAGTTCTTTTGTCATAATACCATTATAACGCTATTTTTGATTTTTGTTAAGTATAAGTACGCTGGAATAACTAGGTATTGGAAAGTTCACAATATAAATAAACAAAATCCTCGGAAAGCGTTCTGAGGATTTTTGTTCTGTATTCATATTTTTATCAAGTTTATGGTATAATTATTTAGTAGAAAAGTGAAGACGGTGGCTTTCGATTTTCTGAAAGTGAGGTGATGCCTATGGGCAATTCATCAAAAACTAACAGAAAGGGGGAGCATTCTTTTGACAGCTTTTGAAGTTGTACAAACGATTCTAGCTTTTGGTAGCTTTACCATTGCTTTAGTCAGTTTGTGCTATAAAATCTTCAAAGAAAATGACCAAAAGAAATAGCCGTCCATACTTTGGCAAGTAACGGCTATTTCTTTAGCTAAAATTAACGAGCCACCGTCTTTTTAACGGTTCTACGTTGGGTAGTTGTTGACGCAACTACCTTTTCTATTTCTATTATAACACGAAGGCTTGAAAAAGCAAGTTTAAAAGGCAGTGGCATACTGGGAATTTCATGCCTATAAAATAAAACGTCGGAAGCTGGTTTCAGCTTTTGAAGTTGTACAAACGATTCTGGGTTTTGGTAGCTTTACCATTGCTTTAGTCAGTTTGTGCTATAAAATCTTCAAAGAAAATGACAAAAAATAACCCGTCCCCACTTTTGACCGAGTTGCTGGACGAGTTATAGTCTAATATAAACGAGTCACCGTCTTTTTAACGGTTCTACGTTGGGTAGTTGTTGACGCAACTACCTTTTTCTATCTCTATTATAACACGAAAGCTTGAAAAAGCCAGTTTAAATGGTGGTGTCCTGCCAGAAAAGTCCCTGGCTTAGTCCAAGAAAAATTCTTTCATTTATGGTAAAATGTTTCTAACGAACTACAAAGGAAATAAGTATGTCAGATAAGTTTCAACTCTTGCTACAACAAATCGGAATGCCTCTTGATGCACGACAATCAGGGGCTTTTTCGACTGCAACGATTGAGAAAGTAGTCTTGCACAAGGTCAGCAAACTCTGGGAATTTACCTTCCGTTTTGAAACCCCCTTGCCGCTCATGGACTATCAACTCTTCAAGGCTCGTTTGGCGACGGAGTTTGAAAAGGTGGGCAATAAGATTCAATTTTCTATTGTCAGCGATGCGGAGGCCTTTGAAGCTGGTTTGGTAGAAGCTTATTATCCAGAAGCTTTTACGGAAGATTTGTGCCAGAGTGCAGGCTTCAAGGCTCTTTTTCAGCCATTAGAGGTGACTTATAGAGATGGTGTTTTGTGGATAAAAGGTCCTGAAACCATTGACACAGATCATTTTCGGAAGAATCATCTGCCAAATCTTGTGGAACAATACAAGCGATTTGGTTTTGGCAATCTTGCGGTGGACATCCAAGTCTGTCAGGAAATGACGCAGCAACAAGCGGAGATTTTCCATGCGCAAAATGAAGAAATTTACCAGCAAGCTAATGAAGAAAACTTGGCGGCCCTTGAACAACTGGCTCAAATGGCGCCACCACCAGAGGCAGCTCAGCCATTTGTCCCAGAATATAAGAAAAATCGTCCTGCCAAGGTCAATATTGAAAAGGCTGAGATTACGCCTATGATTGAGGTGGATAGCGAGGAAAATCTGATTGTCTTTGAGGGACTGGTCTTTGAGGTTGAGCAGAAGACGACCAAGACGGGGCGGGTCATTATCAACTTTAAGATGACCGACTATACTTCGTCCTTCACCTTGCAGAAGTGGGCTAAGAATGAGGAAGAGGCTCAGAAGTTTGATATGGTCAAAAAGGGCAACTGGTTGCGGGTGCGAGGCAATGTGGAGACCAATAATTTCACTCGTGATTTGACTATGAACGTGCAGGAAGTCCAAGAGGTCAAGAAGGAAATCCGTAAGGACCTTATGCCTGAAGGGGAGAAACGGGTCGAGTTTCATGCTCATACCAACATGTCTACCATGGATGCCCTGCCTGCTGTTGAGGACTTGGTGGCACGTGCTGCGACTTGGGGACACAAGGCGGTGGCCATTACTGACCATGGCAATGTCCAGTCCTTCCCCCATGGCTATCATGCTGCCCGTAAAGCTGGGATTAAGCCGCTCTTCGGGATGGAGGCCAATATTGTCGAGGACTCTGTGCCCATTGCTTACAACGAAGCAGATGTAGTCCTGTCCGAAGCGACCTATGTGGTCTTTGACGTGGAAACAACCGGTCTCTCTGCAGTCAACAATGCCCTGATTCAGATTGCGGCGTCTAAGATGCACAAGGGCAATATTATTGCGGAATTTGATGAGTTTATCGATCCAGGTCATCCGCTCAGTCAATTTACAACAGATCTGACTGGAATCACTGATGAGCATGTGCGCGGTTCTAAACCTCTGGAACAAGTCCTGCGTGAGTTTCAAGATTTCTGTCAAGATTCCGTCATGGTTGCCCACAACGCGACCTTTGACGTTGGCTTTATGAATGTCAACTATGAACGAGCAGGCTTACCTATTATTAGCCAGCCTGTCATTGATACCTTGGAATTTGCTCGCAACCTCTACCCCGACTTTAAGCGTCATGGTTTAGGTCCTCTCACCAAGCGGTTTGGTGTTGCTCTTGAACATCACCACATGGCCAACTACGATGCGGAGGCGACAGGGCGCCTGCTCTTCATCTTCCTAAAAGATGCTCTGGAGAAGCACAATTTGACCAATCTCAACCAGCTAAATACGGAGCTGATTGCGGAGGATTCCTATAAGAAGGCTCGTGTCAAGCATGCCACGTTATATGTGATCAATCAAGTTGGTTTGAAAAATATGTTCAAACTGGTTTCTCTTTCCAATACCAAGTATTTTGAGGGAGTTCCACGTATTCCACGGACCGTTCTCAATGCCCATCGTGAAGGCTTAATATTGGGAACAGCCTGTCAAGAGGGCGAGGTCTTCGATGACTTGCTCTCCAAAGGGATAGATGAAGCGGTTAAAACGGCAGCCTATTATGATTTTATCGAAGTCATGCCACCTGCCCTCTATGCTCCCATGATTGCAAAGGAGCAGTTTAAGGACATGGCAGAGATTGAAGAAACTATCAAGCAGTTGATTGAGGTAGGACGCAGGGCAGGTCTGCCAGTTTTGGCGACAGGAAATGTTCACTATATTGACCCCGAAGAGGAAATCTATCGGGAAATCATTGTTCGTGCTCTAGGTCAAGGGGCACCGATTAACTGGACCATCGGAAATGGTGAGAATGCTCAACCAGCTCCTCTGCCAAAAGCCCACTTTAGAACGACCAGCGAGATGTTGGACGAGTTTGCTTTCTTGGGAGAAAGTCTGGCGCGTGAGATTGTCATTACCAATCCCAATGCCATGCTCGATCGGTTTGAAGATGTTCAGGTAGTCAAGACCGACCTCTACACGCCTTATATTGAGAAGGCCGAGGAAACGGTGGCGGAATTGACCTATCAAAAAGCCTTTGAAATTTATGGCAATCCTCTGCCTGATATTATTGACCTGCGGATTGAGAAGGAATTGACGTCCATTCTGGGTAATGGCTTCGCCGTGATTTACCTGGCGTCGCAGATGTTGGTGCACCGTTCCAACGAGCGGGGCTACCTGGTGGGTTCACGGGGGTCTGTCGGCTCCAGTTTCGTTGCGACTATGATTGGGATTACCGAAGTAAACCCTATGCCTCCTCACTATGTCTGTCCAAATTGCCAGCACAGTGAATTTATCACAGATGGTTCCTATGGTTCAGGTTTTGACCTGCCAGACAAGGATTGTGAAAAGTGTGGGACCAAGTATAAAAAAGATGGACAGGACATTCCTTTCGAGACCTTCCTTGGTTTCGATGGAGACAAGGTTCCTGATATTGACTTGAACTTCTCAGGGGATGACCAACCCTCTGCTCATTTGGATGTTCGGGATATTTTTGGCGAAGAAAATGCCTTCCGTGCAGGAACGGTAGGTACGGTAGCTGCTAAGACTGCCTATGGTTTTGTCCGAGGCTATGAGCGGGATTATGGCAAATTCTATCGAGATGTGGAAGTAGAACGCCTGGCTGCTGGATCGGCTGGTGTCAAACGGACGACTGGTCAGCACCCGGGGGGAATTATCGTATTCCCTGACTACATGGATGTCTATGACTTTACACCTGTTCAGTATCCTGCCGATGATGTGACGGCCAGCTGGCAGACCACCCACTTTAACTTCCACGATATTGATGAAAACGTCTTGAAACTCGATATTCTGGGACACGATGATCCAACCATGGTTCGGAAGTTGCAGGACTTGTCGGGCATTGATCCGCAGACCATTCCTGCTGATGATAAGGGAGTGATGGCCCTCTTTTCTGGTACGGAAATTTTGGGAGTTACCCCAGAGCAGATTGGGACACCGACAGGTATGCTGGGCATTCCTGAATTTGGCACCAACTTTGTACGGGGGATGGTGGAGGAAACCAAACCGACCACTTTTTCGGAACTCTTGCAGTTATCTGGTCTATCGCACGGTACAGACGTTTGGTTGGGCAATGCTCAGGACTTGATTAAGGCAGGAATTGCTAATCTATCTACTGTTATCGGTTGTCGGGATGACATCATGGTTTACCTCATGCACGCAGGTTTGCCACCTAAGATGGCTTTTAATATCATGGAGCGGGTGCGGAAGGGCTTGTGGCTCAAGATTTCTGAGGAAGAGCGAAATGGCTACATTCAAGCCATGAAGGATAACAAGGTTCCAGACTGGTACATCGAATCCTGTGGGAAAATCAAGTACATGTTCCCTAAAGCCCACGCGGCTGCCTACGTTATGATGGCCTTGCGGGTTGCCTATTTCAAGGTTCATCACCCACTTTACTACTATTGTGCTTATTTCTCTATTCGTGCCAAGGCCTTTGATTTGGCGACCATGTCAGGCGGTCTAGATAAAGTCAAGGCTAAGATGGAAGAAATTGCTCTTAAGAAGAAAAACAATGAAGCCTCAAACGTTGAGCAGGACCTTTACACCACCTTAGAATTGGTCAATGAGATGCTGGAACGTGGCTTCAAGTTCGGCAAATTGGACCTTTACAAGTCTCATGCGACCGACTTCTTGATTGAAGAAGATACCCTCATCCCACCATTTGTCGCTATGGATGGTCTGGGAGAGAACGTTGCCAAGCAGGTTGTGGCGGCGCGTGCCGAAGGAGAATTTCTCTCCAAGACAGAACTCCGTAAACGTGGTGGATTGTCAGGTACGCTTGTTGAAAAAATGGATGAAATGGGCATTCTCGGTAAAATGCCAGAGGATAACCAGTTGAGTCTCTTTGATGATTTGTTTTAAAAAAGGAAATGATGAAAAAAAGAAATATTTTAGTTGAGTTATTAAAAGGAATTGGTCTAGTACTGCTTTCTACTATCTTGTGGACATTGATCTTATCTTTTGCCACACCGGAATCATCATCAGGTATTTACGAACCTTTTCCAGGTTTTACTGTGATTGCTGGTATACTAACGAGTTTCATTCTCCATATTATTATGAAGTATAACCAGCTTCGTCAGGCTGAACAAGCCGCGAAAGCTAGTAAAAGTCATATCGTTGTTATTGAAGAGCGCAATCAGGCCTTGATGGAGAAAGCAAACCGCTTGGTTGAAAAACACCAGAATCTTGAAAAAGAAACCATTTTGGACATCAATAAATCCGTTTCCAAAATTCGAACGGTTGAAGAAAAAACTGTTATGAAATCCACCAAGATTGAAAGTTCACAAGAATTTGGTCAATTTTTGCGTCAAATGCCGGAATTGATGGCCAATAAACATATTGAAAGGTTACTGAATGAAATTTTTGAAACAGAAAATAATTTAGCACAATGGAAGATTTCATACAATCAGCAGGTTGAGTACTTCAATACTCTGTTGCATCAGTTTCCGATTAGCATCATTGCCAAAATCATTCGCCTGAAGGACTTGGAATTTTATAAGGAACATTCGCTGACTGATTTTACAGACGAGATGTTGGGGCTATAAGATAAAGAAGGGTCTATCAATGTATCTTAAGTATTTGATAGGCTTTTTTTGCCATCTTTTTGTAAATTCTCTGTCACTACTTTATGAAAATCAGACTATCTGCTGTAACTATCTTAATTTTCACGGAGTATAAAAAAGTCAGACTAGGAATTTGACGCTACTTAGTAATAATGATACAATCTCTATATAGTGACAAAAAACTACTATGTAGTAACAATAAGAAAAGAGGAAAACATATGTCAAACTTTGCAAAACTTCAAGAAACTCGTCGTTCTATCTATGCACTTGGTAAAGAATTGCCAGTATCAAACGAAGAAGTAGTAGCGCTTGTAGAAAAGGCCATGAAAGAATCTCCATCAGCTTTCAACTCACAATCAAGCCGTGCAGTTGTACTTTTCGGTGCTGAATCAGATGCTTTCTGGAACGAAATTGCCTACAGCGAATTGGAAAAAGTAACGCCTGCAGAAGCTTTTGAAGCTACAAAAGGTCGTTTGGCTGGTTTTGCGGCTGGTGCTGGTACTATCTTGTTCTTCGAAGACCAAGACGTGGTTAAAGGCTTGCAAGAAAGCTTCCCACTTTACGCTGAAAACTTCCCAATCTGGTCTGAACAAGCTCACGGTATCAACTTGTACGCAGTATGGTTGGCTTTCGCTGAGAAAAATATCGGCATGAACGTACAACACTACAACCCATTGGTTGACGCACAAGTTGCTGAAAAATACGGTATCCCAGCTAACTGGAAACTCCGTGCACAAGCATCATTCGGAAGCATCGCAGCTCCAGCAGCAGACAAAGACTATATGGCGGATGGGGACCGTGTAAAGGTTTTTGGTAACTAGTAAAGTTTACAGTTCGCTTTATTACGTCGTTAACTCGCCTTGCCTAACTCCAGTTATGCCTGCGGCTCGTTGCCTAGTACTAAAAGCAAACTGAAAACTTTATCCTGCGAAAATCGGGATCAGACGTTGTTGACTTGATGTGATGAGTGTAAAGCTCCAGTGGAGCTTTACAGCCGGCTCCCTTGAAACAAGAGAGGAGCGGAGTTCTACCTTCGGCTTGCTGACACGAACTCCGTTCGCTTTATCTCCACCCTTCAACTATCTCCCAGATAGTTGAAGCTAGGCTATTTTCAATTTGCATTGAGTATACATACTTACAGTTTGCTTTATTACGTCGGCAGATGGGGAGTGGGAAGACGAACTCTGAGAAGCGAGTCTGGACTTTCTGCCTAGCCTTATCTCCAACTTCAAACAATCCACTGGATTGTTTGAACTCGCCTTGCCTGATTGAAACAGTCTGGGGGACTGTTTCAAGTCAATGCCTAGAAATAAGAGAGCATTGAGTTATGCCTGCAGCTGTTGACACGAACTCTGTTCGTTTTATCTCCAACCTCTAACTGTCTCCCAGACAGTTAGAGCTAATACTAAAAGCAAACTGAAAACTTTATCCTGCGAAAATTGAAAATATCCGTTGTCAGCTTACCTTGGTGAGTGTAAGACTGTTGGATAGAATCTGAAACTTCCCGTATCAGCAGGAAGTTTTTTTGTCAGCCCAGCTTCAAAATATGATACAATAATAGGGTATTTCAAAGTATAAAGGAGAAAAAGATGGTATTACCAAATTTTAAAGAAAATCTCGCTAAATATGCTAAACTTTTGGTTTCAACAGGTATCAATGTGCAGCCGGGTCACACGATTCAATTGACAATTGGAGTAGATCAGGCTGAGTTGGCTCGTTTGATTGTCAAAGAGGCTTATGCTCACGGTGCTAAGGAAGTCTTGGTCAACTGGTTGGACGATGTGATTGCGCGTGAACGTTTGGTCAATGTTGATGTGGAACTCTTGGAACAAGTTCATCCACAACGTGTTACTGAAATGAACTACCTCCTAGAGCGCAAGGCAAGCCGTTTGGTGGTCTTGTCTGAAGATCCAGGAGCTTACGACGGTGTGGATCCAGAGAAATTGTCTCGCAACGCTCGTGCACTCAGCCAAGCTTTGCAGCCAATGCGTCAAGCAACGCAAGCTAACAAGGTTAGTTGGACACTTGGTGCAGCCTCTGGTTTGGAATGGGCTAAAAAAGTCTTTCCAAATGCAGCGTCTGACGAAGAGGCAGTGGACCTCCTTTGGGATCAAATCTTCAAGACTTGCCGTATCTATGAAGAAGATCCAATCAAGGCTTGGGAAGAGCATGAGGCACGCTTGGTGGCTAAGGCTAAGATCCTTAACGACGAGCAGTTTGTCAAATTGCACTACACAGCACCAGGAACTGACCTCGTTCTTGGTATGCCGAAGAATCACTTGTGGGAAGCGGCTGGTTCGGTCAATGCCCAAGGTGAACACTTTATTGCCAACATGCCAACAGAAGAGGTCTTCACAGCACCTGACTACCGTGTGGCAGACGGCTATGTAACGTCTACAAAACCACTTAGCTATAACGGCAATATTATCGAAGGTATCAAAGTAACCTTTAAAGATGGTGAAATCGTGGATGTAACAGCTGAAAAAGGCGACGAAGTCATGAAGAAATTGGTCTTTGACAATGCCGGTGCACGCGGTCTCGGTGAAGTTGCCCTTGTGCCAGACAAGAGCCCGATTTCTCAATCAGGTGTGACTTTCTTCAACACCCTCTTCGATGAAAATGCCTCAAACCACTTGGCAATTGGGCAAGCCTATGCCTTCTCTATTGAAGGTGGTACAGAAATGAGCCAAGAAGAGCTGAAAGAAGCTGGTCTCAACCGCTCAGATGTTCACGTGGACTTCATGATTGGTTCTAACAAGATGAATATTGACGGTATCCGTGAAGACGGTACTCGTGTGCCAATCTTCCGTGACGGTGAGTGGGCTATCTAATGATATTATATAAGACTGGGCAACCAGTCTTATTTTGTAAGAATAGGAGGAATACAAGATGTTAACAAGTATTATCGCAGGTGCCATTATTGGCTTAATTGCAGGTGCTCTCACTTCGTCAGATGACCGTCGTGGTTGTCTGGGGAATATTATCCTTGGGCTTGCTGGTTCGTGGATTGGGCAGTTGCTCTTTGGTGATTGGGGACCACAATTTGCTGGTATGGCCCTGGTACCGTCAGTCTTTGGAGCAGTATTGTTAGTGGCAATTTTTAGCAGTTCCAGACGGAATTAAAATGAACTGTAAAACCAAACTTCGGATGAGGTTTGGTTTTATTTGTAGAGGGATTTGCGTGAATTGCCAAATAGTTTGCTTTTTAAAAAATTGACACAACTTTTCTGGTATGTAAACATCATTCTAAGTTGCTTTCTACAGCTTTCATGTTATAATAGAAACAGAAAAAGGTAGTTGCGCTAACAACTACCAAACGTAGAACCGTTAAAAAGACGGTGGCTCGTAGTTTAGATTTAATCCGTCCTACTCGCGCAAAAGTGGGGACGGATTATTTTTTGTCATTTTCTTTGAAGATTTTATAGCACAAGCTGATTAAAGCAATGGTAAAGCTACCAAAAGCTAGAATCGTTTGTACAACTTCAAAAGCTGTCAAAAGAATGCTCCCCCCTTTCTGTTAGATTTTGATGAATTGCCCATAGGCATCACCTCACTTTCAGAAACTCGAGAGCCACCGTCTTCACTTTTCTACTAAATAATTATACCATAAAAAGTAAATACGTATTACATTTTCAGTATACCAAAAATATTTTGGATAGAAGATGTTAACAAGTATTATCGCAGGTGGCAATTTTTAGCAGTTCCAGACGGAGTTAAAATGAACTGTAAAACCAAACTTCGGATGATATACTCCCCTTATAGTGGACAGTGAAAAAACAAAAATTTTCACTAGAAACTATAAAGGGAGTTTTATTATGTCCAAAAGAAGTCCAAAGTCTGTCTCTGAGAAACTAGAAATTGTTCTACTCCACTTGGAAGCTGGGAAATCACTTAGCTG
>NZ_JAIJZQ010000040.1:0-12120 GCF_019754195.1 Streptococcus sp. 2018037 | reverse complement strand
TAGCCTTGGCCACCTAGCCTAACAGCTTCAAACCTGTTATCAAATGAAATCATCAACTTACTCAAACATAGTGAAACATCTAATTCTTGACTAAGGTAAGGTGGCTAACTTCATTATAGAACTTTCAAACTTTTATTTCAGGATTCTTCATTACTTATTTTTTTATTTGAGTTAACCATCAACGAATTTTTTTCTAATATCCTTGTAACTCTCGAATTATTTTTTGACAGTCAGCAAAACTCTGTCCGCTTATCAATTTTCCATATTTTCAAATCGGTCATTGATTAAATTTTTTCGATAATCTCTCAGGAGCCCCCTTAACATCAGCAACTCATCATTACCCAAGCTCGGTGTTTGAATCAGACCATAAATATCTTCATGGAGGAGACGATCAAATTTACGTTTTTGACTTTCCTATTTACGAATTATAGCCTTGATATGGTTTCTAAATTTAACTTTGGAAGTAGCAATGTAGCCTACCTAAGTTTCAAACTTCAAACAAACCGTTTCAAATTCCATAACATAGTCTCCCTTAGTTAATTGTTTTAGTTTATAAAAAAATACTGTTTTTTGCTTACTTACTTGGTGGGAGTTAGGTCTCTTTTACTGTTAGCGATGGCCATTTCTTTTTCCACTGTTTTTTAAGAATTCTTTGTCGATACAATTCCATACGATTAGGATCCGCTAAGAAATGTGGTGTTGGTCGTACTTGGTAGGCATAAATGTCATCCAATCCAAAAGGAGCAAATATTTCTAGTTTATTTCTTTCTGTTCGACAAATACCTATCGCTGTGCATCTTTCTGGAAATTTTTCAATCGCATCCCTTGATGATTGATACGGTTTAGTATTCGGACTATGGATATGCATATACACTTGATTTTTTAATTCCCATCGATAGGCTGGATAATTTTGATATAAATCGCTTTCTATTTCCATTGTCTCTTCATAAGAAATATTTTCATCAAAAAACACGAGATCGACATCTGTTTCTTCATCAAAACTGTATTGATTCCAAATGAAATTACGGATAATTCCCGCACAGAGCCAGCAATCTGATAAATTCAGTCTATCCATTATGTCTAATATGTCCAAAATATTTTTATCAGCCAGTAGATGCCTCTCTAATTCCTCACTCAGCCTCTTATTTCTTTCTGTAAAACTATCTTTCATCTGGCCTCCCTTTTGATTTTCAGGCTCATGATAAAAAGGTCCACTGGACCTTAATTCGCTTTCTTGTTTTCAGGCTCATGATAAAAAGGTCCACTGGACCTTAATTCGCTTTCTTGTTTTCAGGCTCATGATAAAAAGGTCCACTGGACCTTTTTATTCCTCTTCCATAAAGCTGTTGAAGACTTCTTCAATCATATCCCATTCTGCTGTTGCGTCTTCTGGGATAGGTTGCAAATCGCCTTCTGTGCCATTCTCATTCTCAATGTATGAGTAGGCTTGGATTTCAACTTCTCCGTTCTCATCTTCTTCTGCACTTGCAGGAATCAAGAGAACATAGTTCTTACCAAACTCTTCTTGACCGTCAATCGTCAATAAGATTTCAAAAAGTGTTTCATTACCTTGGTCGTCTACCAAAGTAATCAACTCACGTTCGTCGTGATTGTGGTCGTGTTCATGGTCATGATGATGTGCCATTAGAATCTCCTTTAAAATGTTCTATCTAAATAATTTTGTAAAATCAGCTGAGCTGCTAATTTATCAATAACTTTCTTGCGTTTTCCTCGGCTGATATCCGCTTGCTCAATCAGCATCCGTTCTGCTGCAACAGTTGTTAAACGTTCATCCTGATAATCAACTGGAAGTTTATAACGCTCAGTCAATAAATCACCGTAAGCTTGACTAGCTTCCACACGTGGACCACTAGTATTATTCATGTTCTTTGGCAAGCCTACAACAAATTTATCAACCTTGTACTGTTCTACAAGTTCGGTCAAACGCTCCAGACCGAATTCGCCCTTTTCTTCATCGATTGGGATGATTTCCAACCCTTGGGCCGTGAAACCTAACGGATCTGAAATGGCTACACCAACTGTCTTGGAACCGACGTCTAATCCCATTATTCTCATTAGAGGTCAATCCCATTCCCTTTCAAATAGTAGCGCACCAATTCTTCAATGATTTCATCCCGTTCATGCTTACGAATCTGATTGCGGGCATCATTATAGCGAGGAATATAAGCAGGGTCCCCACTTAATACATAGCCAATGATTTGGTTAATCGGATTATAACCCTTTTCCTCCAGCGAACGATAAACACTAGTCAATGTCTTGCTGATTTCTTGTTTATCTGTATCATCTAGACGAAAACGAACGGTTTCTTCAGTAAATCCCATACTTACACCTTCTTTCCCTATTTTTTACATTATATCACAAATTTTAATTATTCTCAAAAAATGCGCAAAAAGAACCCCAAAAGAGTCCTTTTGTACATCTTATAGAGCTGCTCTCATACGAGCTTGAGCATTTTCAACATTGCGCACTGCACGTGGCAAGAAAGCGCGTATATCATCTTCTTTATAGCCCACTTGAAGTCGTTTCTCATCAATCAAGATTGGACTCTTCAAAATACGTGGGTTAGAGGTAATTAAATCAATGACCTCATTCACACTCAACTCTTCAATATCAAAGTCCAGACTCTTTGCATAACGGTTTTTTGATGATACGATACTTGCAATACCATTCTCTGTTTTTGTTAAGATGTTTAGGATTTCTTCCTTAGTAATGGCTTCCTTCGCAAGATTATGCTCATTATAAGATAATTGGTGAGCATTTAACCAATTTTTCGCTTTCTTACAAGAAGTACAACTAGATACGGTATAAATTTTAATCATGTAGTCACTCCTTTGCTACATTTTATTAAGCACATTATAGACTATTATATCATAAATTCCCTCGGTCTGCAGACCTATTTTTTAAAAAAACTTTAAATTTTGGGGTAAAAATTCGGTTTTTATTAGAAAAAAGCCTGGAATTTCCAGACTTTTTCGTGCTTATACTAAACAACTTCGCACACACCTATAACAGATAGGCATCAATAGTTCAATATTAAATCTATTTTGTTAGGAATTAATCTTCTAATTCAATACCGCCATCAAGATCTAGGATAACATCTTGGATCTCTTCCGCAACAACAGGAGCTTCTTCGGTCGCAACCTCTTCAACTCCATCTGCTTCAATTAAACCATAATGAACACGAATCTTGCGGTCAATTTCATCAAAGATTGCCGGATTATCTGCTAAGAATTTCTTAGCATTTTCAGAACCTTGGCCAATTTTTTCTCCATTATATGAATACCAAGCACCTGCTTTTTGGATGATGCCGAGGTTGCTACCAATCTCAATCAATTCACCTGTGCGAGAAATTCCTTCACCGTACATGATTTCAACAACAGCTTCTTTAAATGGTGGCGCCACCTTGTTTTTCACAATCTTCACCTTGGTTTCCTTACCAACGTTTTGATCTTTCTTGTCGCCTGTTCCTTTGATTTGTGTGTTTCCACGAACATCCATACGGACAGATGCATAGAATTTAAGCGCACGTCCACCAGGTGTTGTTTCAGGGTTACCAAACATGACACCGACTTTTTCACGCAACTGGTTAATGAAAATGGCTACTGTTTTTGTTTTGTTGATGGATGCACCGAGTTTGCGCATGGCCTGACTCATCATACGAGCCTGCAAACCAACGTGGCTATCACCAATATCACCGTCAATTTCTGCACGTGGTACAAGGGCTGCAACCGAGTCAACAACAACCAAATCAACAGCACCAGAGTCAATCAACTTACCAGCGATTTCAAGACCCTGCTCTCCTGAGTCTGGCTGTGACAAGAGCAACTCATCAATATTGACACCAAGAGCTGCTGCATAGGCTGGATCCAAGGCATGCTCCGCATCGATAAAGGCAGCAATACCGCCATCTTTCTGAGCTTGAGCTACTGCATGAAGGGCAACAGTTGTCTTACCTGAGCTCTCTGGACCGTAAATCTCAATGATACGCCCCTTCGGATAGCCACCCGCTCCAAGCGCAATGTCGATTGACAAGCTACCTGAACTCATGACTTGAACTTTTTGCTCAGCACGCTCACCAAGACGCATGACAGCACCCTTACCAAAATCTTTTTCAATTGATTTTAGGGCATCATCCAGCGCTTTTTTACGCTCATCGCCAAATTTCTTTGTAATATCTTCTAATTTTTTTCCTGGTTTCTTAGCCAATGATTTTCTCCTCTTTTCTTAGTCAAACTATTATAGCAAATATCTGCTATTTCACAAAGTGTTTCGTACAAAATCCCAGGCCTGCAAACAAGCAAGCTGGCGAAGGTATTGCCACGAATAACCACCTAAATCTATCTCTTTTTTGGAAATACCCGAGGTCGTAGCCAAAGTGAGATATACTTTTGCAAGTACGTTGTCCTCTGTTGATTCCGGTTTGATAAGCACAGACACAGCCAAACCTAAATCAGCTTGCAGCTCCTGCCGAATGCAGTCAGCTTCCTCTGATAGCCTGCCCGATTCTGTCCCTAGCTGACCGATGACTTTCCCTCCGCTAAAATACGGCTGATCAGCCAAAGCCAAACTCAATTCAGCTTGCAAGAGACCACCTGTCCCCTGTTCGACGATGACTATAGTTTGTTTTTTCTCTATCAAACAAGACGCTACCATTTTGACCAAACTATTGTCCTCTCCGTAGGCATAGAAATAGTCTGCCAGTTTGTCATGTTGTAAGATTTCTTCTTCCAACTGATTCAAACGTAGATTTGCTTCTTCTTGGCTGGTCGCTTTGGTGGACAAGCGTAAAGTCACCTCTCCAACCTTAGCATAGGGTGCTAGAGTTGGGTCTGTCTGCTTGTCAATCAAGTCCGCCAAAACAGTTACCAACTGGCTTTCACCAATGCCAAAAAAGCGTAGGACACGCGAATAAAGTTGCTGCTGAGATTGGGACAGTAAAGGCAAGAGACTCTCAGAAAACATGGCCTTGAGCTCACTTGGTGGACCAGGCAAAACAATATAGGTTACACCATCTTGCTCAATCATACCACCAACAGCTAAACCAGCTGGATTCGGTAGCGCCTGACTTCCCTCCACAATCTGTGCCTGACGCTCATTATTTGGTGTGCGAACACGACCTGGTCGACTGGCAAAGAAACGGTCTAATTTTGCTATAGCCTTTTCATCAAAGACCAATTTTCTACCTAAGAAGGTCGCCAGGGTCTGCTTGGTCAAGTCATCCTCAGTTGGACCAAGTCCTCCACAGAGAATGACCAAGTCGCTCCGCTGACGGGCTACTTCCAGTACAGATAGAAGCCGCTGTTCATTATCTCCAACAGCTGTGTGGAAATAAACATCAATTCCCAGCTCTGCACATTTCTCCGAAAGGAACTGAGCATTGGTATTAACGATTTGGCCTGTCAAAATCTCCGTCCCAACGGCGATTAGTTCTGCTTTCATATTCCTCCTCTGTCTAGGGTGCGATTGCTCGCTCATCTAATTAGTTCGTAATTTCTTTCCAATCTCACAAGTTTCTTCATGTTCATTCAACAGACCTGCTGCCTGCAAATAAGAATAAATACAGACAGGACCTACAAATTTGAAACCTCGCTTTTTCAAATCTTTTGAAATACGCTCAGACAAGTCGTTCTTGGTCGGCAATTCTCGGAAGGACTTGACAGGGTTATCGATAGATGTAAAGTGAACCCATTCCCAAAGATAGGTATCAAACGTGCCGAATTCCTCCTGTACTCGAAGAAAGGCCTGGGCATTAGCACGGGTAGCGTACAGCTTTGCCTTGTGGCGAATGATGTTGGGATTGGCAAGAAGACCGTCTAACTCGCTATCTGTCATGGTCGCAACCTTTTGAATATCATAGTTGAAAAAAGCAGAGCGAAAAGCCTGGCGTTTATTGAGAACAATTTCCCAGGAAAGTCCTGCTTGGTAGGATTCCAAGCAAAGCAACTCAAACAAAGACTGTTCATCGTGAAGTGGCTTGCCCCATTCTTCATCATGGTAAGCAATATAGAGTGGATTATTTAGATTAACCCAAGCACAACAGGACATAGAAACTCCTTTTCGTGAATAACTAAAGTGCGAATCAGGATAAACTGACTGAAACACGACTACGATACTTTGTAAAATTGTCAAACTGAATCCTAAATATCAACGAATAACGCAGTTGACATCTGGCAAGAGGCGTCGTTAAAACTCGCCTCTTACCTAGCTGTCATTGCGGAGGTCTCACAACGAAATTTCTAACAAAATTTCTGTTCGGCCGTCTATTTTGCTTTGTATCGCTTAACGCCTTAGTATCCTATCACTTCATCAACATTTTAAGGGCTGACTTGATGTAGTTTTCTGCGGTGTCGTTGGTGCCGTCGAAGAATTTCTTGATTTTCTTGAGTTCGGCTGGTCGGTAGCCAAGAGCTTCCATGGCTTCCATGGCTTCTTCGAGGGCGATATTTTCACTGGATGGTGCTACTTGTTGAACAGGACCCGCTTCTTCGCTCATGACAAACTTGCCTTCCAGGTCCAAAATCATCTGCTGGGCTGTTTTCTTGCCGATCTTCGGAAACTTGGTCAGATAGGTAATATTTTTTTGCTCAATGGCACGAACAAGCCCATCATTATCATCGACAGCAATAATAGCCAGAGCCGTTGTCGGACCAATACCTGATACTGAAATCAGACTCAGAAAGACGGATTTTTCATTTTCTGTAGCAAATCCGTAGAGCAGATGAGCATCTTCACGAATCACCTGATGAGTATAGACAGTCACTTCTTGCTGGACTTGTCCTGAATAGGCGTAGGGATTCGCAACCTGCAAGATATAGCCTACTCCATGCGTTTCTACCACAATATATTTTGCAGTTATTTTCGTTAAAATTCCTTTGATATAGTCGTACATATACTTCCTTTACTAATGTGTCAACTTTTTCAACTATGTTAATACTTGCCCAATTCACGCAAACTTGTATGATTTTCCTGAATGCGACGGAACATTTTTTCCATGTCCGACTGGCTAAAATGCACTAAGACTGGGCGACCGTGCGGGCAGTTATAGGGATTTTGGCAGTAAGACAGTTGTCTCAATAAATCACGCGCCGAATAATCATCCAAAGCATGGTTGGCCTTGATCGACCGTTTACATGACATCATGATAGCCAGTTCTGCCCGATACTGCTTGATTGACACCTGATCCGTCAAGAGCAACATGTCGCACATCTCATAGATGCCGGACTCAATCTCCTCTTCCTTCATCCAAATAGGATGTTCACGCAGAATAAATTGATTAGCTCCATATTCTTCTAAGTTGACACCAACTTGACGGAGGGCATCCATTTTGTGGACAAGGTTAAGGGCATCATTCTGCGGAAATTCAAAAATATACGGCACCAATAACTGTTGAGCTGAATTGTCAACCTGTCCAATTTTCTCACGATAGTATTCGTATTTGACCCTCTCTTGTGCGGCATGCTGGTCAATGATATAAAGTCCTGTCTTGCCTTGTGCAAATAAATACGTCCCATGCATTTGACCAAAATATTCTAACTCTGGAAATGTCGATGTTTCCTCCCGGTCTAATTTATCTGCCAGTTTTGCCAATTCTTTTGCACTTAGATTAGGATGCTCCTGATCTTCTGATTCCACCGACTGACGTTCTGCAAATTGAACGGATGTAGGTTTATTTTCGACAGGCGACTCAACAATCTCTTGCCTATCCTCTTCGAGAGGTTTGACATCCTCAGCGACCACGTCTGGTTTTAAGAAGAAGTCTTGCTTAATCGTATCATAATAGATTTTTGGCTCTTTGAGTGGTAAGGTGCCTTGCTCTGCTTTTACTTTTGGTCGAGTACTTGACTGAGCTAAATTCTCAAGAGCATCTGGTATCAAGTCCTGCTCTTTAAGCGCTTGACTAATCGCCTCTCGAATCAAGGTCATGAGTTCTTTTTCCTTGGAGATGCGAACTTCCTGCTTGGTCGGATGCACATTGACATCAGCCAAATAAGGATCAATCTCAATAGAAATCACCGCCAGCGGAAAGCGTCCAACCATCAACTTACTACCATAACCTTCCAAAATCGCTCGATTAAGCAAAAAATTCTTGATATAGCGACCATTGATGAAAATGGAAATGTAGTTGCGGTTGGCACGAGTCAACTCTGGCAAGGAAACGTAACCTGAAATCTGAAAATCCAGGTCTTCTGCCTCAATTTCAACCATTTTTTTGGCAGAAGCAATCCCATAAATCCCTGAAATTGCCTGACGAAGTTTCCCTGTCCCTGCAGTTCTAATTAATTCTCGTCCTTCGTTTACTAAGGCAAAAGCTATTTCCGGATGAGCTAGACTCAATCGATTTACAACATCAACAATATGTGATAATTCAGCCTGTTGACTGCGAACGTATTTGAGACGAGCAGGGGTATTGTAAAATAAATCCGAAACAGTAATCTGTGTACCAACTGGACGACTAACGGGCTCCTCTTTCTCGATGACACCACCCTTGGCCTCCAAATGAAGTCCGTGTGCAAAGTCTGCCGTAGCTGTCTCAATAACCATATGACTGACAGAAGCAATGGAAGGCAGAGCTTCTCCACGAAAACCGAGGGTGCGAATACGAAACAAATCCGATTGACTTTTTATCTTACTGGTGGCGTGACGGCGGAGGGCAAGTGCTACTTCATCAGGGGCAATCCCCTCACCGTTATCCGTGATTTGAATCATTTTAAGGCCAGCCTCTTCAACACTAATTTCAATCTGACTAGCCCCTGCGTCAATGGAATTTTCCACCAACTCCTTAACCACACTGGCTGGTCGCTCAATGACCTCACCAGCCGCAATCTGGTTGGCTAGTATTTCTGGTAGTTCAATAATATGTGACATCATTTCTCCTACATTTCTTTAATAATTTTTCCCGAATGCTTATTTTTCCATTATACCACATATCCACTTTCCCTACTTTTCCCAGATAGGCTAAAGAAAAAATGACTGCCTGAGCAATCATTCATTCTTTTGATAAATCGTAAAGTAATCCGTTGTCTGAACAGACTGGTACTGTGATTCTAAATTTGTCTTGATTTCATCTAGAATTGGCAAATTCTTATTGACGACTACAAATTTTGCCTCATTTTTATTGATGTCATACATCAAGCTATTTTTATTGTCGTCAGTATTCAGATAGGGTTCTGCTGTAGTAATCGTTGCGGCAGATAAACGTTGACTTGAAAGATAGATGCTTGCGCTATTATCCCAAACATAAATCTTATCCGAATCTTTCGTTTGTTCACCAATATAATCGACAACTTGTTCACGGTCAGTTCTCAAATCTCCCTGTATCAAATAAAGATAAGCAGGTTGAGCGATAATACCCAAGCAAATAGCTAATGGAAGGAAGAATTGACGACGCAAATACCCACGATGATCTTCTACATCCTCATCACGCAGGTAAACGACTGACATCGCAAAACCATACGGTAAAAGAAGAATGAGTTGGCTCCATTGAAAGTTTGCATTCCCGATAATAAAGACACATTGAACTAAGAAAGTCAATAATAGGAGAACTTTGATATAGGTATGTCTTCCTTGTTTGAAAGAAAACACCATTTGGATGAAACTTTTAAAGAATCCAGATAAGAGTAAGAATACAGACACAATCGCCACGGCTAAATATAGATAGGAATGGTGAAAGTCTAACTGTAAGTTATAAAGGAAAGTTTGTTGAATAGCTGTCCCCAGAATCTGCGCCTCAAAAGCATAATAACCTACCGCATATAGAATCAGAAGAAAACCAAAAATGGTCGCTAATAATTGATAGATTCCTCGAGTAACTTGGCGGTGTTGGATATTAAAAATAAATAAAACTAGACCTGCAACTAACCAAAGAATCAGACTTTTTGGGTAAATTAAAAATACCAATGCCGCATCGATTCCATAGAGGATAAATGCCTCATCACGCACTGCATTTTCAAAATAGCGGACCAGAAACCACACACTAGTCAAAAGAAACGGAAGAGCAAACATTTCTGCATACATCCCTCCAAAACCAAGTGCAAAAATAAATACATAGAACCAATGACTAGAACTTGTCGCTAGGTGTTCTGACTGACTAAAATAAGCTACAATCTTATAGAAATAGATTCCCACTATCAGTAACGCTATAAACTGGAGGATTCCAAAGATAATGAAAGTCCCTCCCAGATGACCTAAGAAAGCAAGTAAGTAGAATAATAACCCGCTTGTACCAAAGAAATCACCATAAGGGATTTGTCCATTTGCCATTGCCATCCCTGCATATAAATTTTGAGTTTGTATATTGGTTGCAAATGGCATTAGCAGTGGATTGGCTACGCTAAAAACACTTAAAACTAAACTCCAAACAAGAGCTGGCCAATACTTTGTCTTTAATACTCTTTCATGAAATTCACCATTCAGTTGCACTTGCTGTCTGCGTGATGCTCTACGACTACGCCGATAAGTTTCCTCAGGATGAGTAACTACGTCCGAAACTACATCTAATTCTGTCATTTTCTTCTCCTTGGATTTGCTTTCCTTATTATATCAAAAAGCACTCCCGATGTCATTTCCTATCGGGAGTTCTAGAAATTTTTGCAAACTGTTCTAACTGGCGAAAGGTATGGCGTTTGAGCTTTTCAAATTCCTTTAGAAATGCTATTTTTTCTGCATGTGTCATACCTATTTATTCGCAAAAAGATATTCATTTTTTAAAAAGCCGACGAACTTCTGAGATAAAGTAGAGAGAGCCTGTGACAATCAAAATACCTTGCTCGCTAGATTGCCAGTCTTCTATAAACTGCTGATAGTTCTCAACATAATCTCGTCCTTGTCGGTTTTCCTCAGACAAGGCACCATCATAAGCAAAGCTGGTTAATACAAGGGCAGTATGTGGTAATTTTTCGTCCAATAATTCCAGCATTTCTTGAAAGTCCTTGCGCCGAAGAGCTGAAAAAAGAATGGTGACAGGCACTTCTTGTTCCTGAATAAATTCAATCAGACGTTCTATGGCGGGGACATTGTGGGCTCCGTCCAAATAGATTTTTGGCTCTTGAGCAACCAATTCCAAACGACCAGGCCAGCTGGTTTGGGCAAGGGCCTGTTGAATCAACTGAGGTTGAATGTCTTTTTGAATACTTGCCATATAAAGCAAAAAAGTTTGCAAAGCTACGGCCGCATTCTCTTCTTGATGATGGCCTGCCAGACCCAGAACTAATTCCGACAGATTGATGTCCGTATTGCTGAACTGTCCTGCTTTATAGGTGAATTCCTGACCAAATTGGTAGACAGGTGCTTGTTTATCAAGGGCAATTTGGCGACAGATGGCTGTGGTTTCTGGACAAAGTGGTCCAAGGACGACAGGCACGTTTTCCTTGATAATCCCTGCTTTCTGCTCTGCTATTTCCCCTAAAGTCGAGCCTAATAAATCCTGATGGTCCATGCCGATGGAGGTGATCACGCTTAGGGCTGGTGCCACGACATTGGTCGTATCCAAAAGCCCTCCGATGCCGACCTCTACTAGTGCCACATCGAGCTGCTGGTCCTGGAAATAGAGGAACATAATGAGCACCATGACCTCAAAATAGCGGAAAGGCTCATAGCGAGCGGCGATTTCCTGCTCCAAGTCGTAGACTTTCTGTAAATAGTGCTGAAAATCATGGTCAGAAATGGGCTGGCTGTCGATACAAATCCTGTCGTGTACGCTCACCATGTGGGGTGACACGAAACTGCCGACACGCAAGCCATGTGCCTGAAATAGCTGGCGCATAAAGGCAATGGTCGATCCCTTGCCATTGGTTCCAGCGACATGAATGACCGGCACTGCAAACTGGGGATTTCTTAGCTGTTCTAGGGCATACTCAATCTTTTCCATCTTGTAATGAAACACCTGACCTTGCTTGGTGTTTAACCAATTTTCTAACATAGCCACCTCCTACATACTGTCTAGTATAACAAAAAAAGAGGCTGGACAAAAAAACCAATGTCATTAAGTTAAGCATTTAAGCAGCTAAAGAAACTATTCCCGTCTGAGCAGTTCATGACAAAACGGGAATAGTTTTTGTATTTAGGGCGCACAAAAAGGAAGGTTTTTAACCCAAATTTTTA